>SKND01000192.1 GCA_007120695.1 Bacteroidales bacterium
CTGGCGCTGATAACTCCCTCTTCAGCCTGAGATGAATGGATAAAGGTGCCAATCTCTATGTTGGATCCCAGGTACCCCCACGGGTGATAATTTCCCGAGGAGAAGCGTGCTCCGTAATAAATCATTCCGGCATCATTTTTTTTCCGGTAACCGCCTGTAAGGCTCATAACCCTGCCTACCGGTACATCCTCTTTTATCCCGAAGTTGAAAATATACCTATCCCGCACATATAGTCTGGTGGAAATACCAATACTGGCCAGGTAAAAATTTTCACCTGTGTAATACTTAAGTGTATCGACCGCTTCTGGTGGTTTTTCAAGGTACCGGATCCGGTTAAATCGCACTGCAGATATTAATTTGGTTGTCCGGCCGAATTCTGTATTGCCTTTGAATATGCTGGTTGCTTTGCCTGCCCAGTAGTCCTGGGAATTAAACCTGAACTGCATATAACTGCCTGTCCAGACAGAATCATTGCGTGCTGCCTGGGAAAAGTCTATTCCTGCGGCCCACTTTGTAAACGGGGAAAAGAACGGACGTCCAACGGCAATACTTTTAATAAAATTCCCGGCCTCGTCGGTTCCATAAAGAAGTGTTGAATTAATATAGGTGTTGCGGATATTCGGAACGTAGTATTTCGCTTTGTATGCATTGTCGCCCGTTGACTTATTCCATGCAAATTCATTCTGAAACTGGTGACCCAGGCCCAGGAAATTGTCATCTCTAAGGCTAAAGGCAATCTGCCCGGCATTAAATGACCCCCCGGGAATTATGCTCCATTTGTCTAGTTCGCGGATAAATATATCAACCGAGTCTGAGTTTTCAGATGTTTCCTCTACAAAAAAGGAGACATCGGTAATCTGTTTTCCGGTGCGAACCAGTCGTTCAGATTCCTTAACCAGTAATGAATCAAAGGTTTGGTTTTCATGGATAAGCAAAAGGTTTCTGATAACGGACTGGCGGGTTTTTATATGTAATCTGTTTCCTGTCGTGGACAAAAAGCCTTGTGATGCAACAATGGTGTCACCAATCGAGTGTCCAAAGGGGTCGAGGGTCGTAATTTTGATATTTCTGATGATTTTACCTTCATAGGAGCTGTATGGCTTTTGTACAAGTTTCCTTCCCGGTCCTGTCCGGACGGGTCCCGGTGCAACCGGTTTATAAAACAGCCGGTACATGAACCTGGTAAACCTGCTGCTCCCGGAATATGATTCGATATTCCCGTAAAGGTGAGTAGAATCAATACCCTGATCTTGGTCGGGAGTAACTTTTTTTACATGAGTCTCCTGTGCAAATGAAATATCATTGGTTACAACTGAAATGACAAGCAGAATTAAAACGATTTTTAGCCCCATTTCCTGTTAATTGTATATCTGGTAATTCCCCCTTCATGTGAACCGGCAAATTTAAAATCATCGTCCTGGTTCTTATGTGCATAACGGTTTGTATTATGTGCGGTAGCGGATTAATTGTTCTCTTTTTCATCTTCTTCTGGCAACAAACAATTACCTTCAAATTCAGGTGTTAGAAAATCTTCTTTATTTAACCAGTATTCTGAAGTTATCAAAGTAAAATCAGTTACACCTTTTTTATTTAATTCCCACAAAACCGCTTCTGCTTCCTCAAATTCTTTATCTGTAGTCATTTGTTCTTCAAATAATCTTTTAATGATATTTCCGTCTGAAATCCCGTTATTGAAAGATTTTAAAACAATTTCTTTTGTGATTTCTTTATCATAACCATCTTTAGAAACCATAGAAAAATCTACAACAGTTGCTTTTGCATTTGGAAATTTTCCATTGTATGCCTTAAACAACAATTGGTTAATACTGAATTAATCATAATGTAAATCAATTTCAGGATATTCTTCAGATACCTTTTCAAGTAGCATATCATTCGAAATTTGAGCTATTTGACCTTCATTTAATCTTTCAGAAAGTTTATAGGTTAATACTATCCCGGCAGCTTCATTGGGTTCAAAATCAGTAATGGCCATGTGGAGCATTTCCCTTAAATTTTCCGGCTTTACAGTATCTGCATCTGGAAAATTAAATCGTTCTAATAAATATATGTAATCTTCATTCTGCCAATAGTTAGTAATTTCTTCGACAGTTGTAACGTTCTTGATTGCTATATTAAATTTCATTTTTTTATTTACTTTTTTACCTGCCCTTAAAGCTTTTAGGTTTAAGCTCCTTTGAAATGTGTGGTCATTTTGCAGCACAAAACCAGTAATTATTCTTCCTCCTCATTGATCAGCACTCTTTCCTGCGCATTTTCTCCAGTAGTATTAATTCTCTCTTGCTCCTCTTGTCGGGCCTGTCGCCTGTAATAACCTCTGAAAAAGAAATTGTGCTTGAGTGCTTCCATATTCTCATCAAGCCCCCTTGTACTTTTTTCAAGGTTAATCAAAGTCTGATTGAAAGTGCTGGCCATGGTCGTATCCTGAATAAGCATTCCCAGGGTTCCCTCGCCACTGTTTATTTTCACCATGATCTCGCCAAGTGCCACCGTAGCAGTTTCTGTCGTGGCCACCGTGAGCTGTAATTTCTCCATAAATTCAAATACATTTACTTTAGTAATTTCTATTGTTTCATCAAGGCCTTCGGAGCTTTTTTTGAAGTTCTCTATTGTCTGATTTATGTTTTCTGCGATCGTTGAATCCTGGATCAGTCTGCCAAGTGCACCCTCTCCGCTGTTTATATTTATCATTATTTCTGCAAGTTGTTTGGTAATAACTTCGGCATTAACAGCAGAGGTCTGCAGACTTGCCATGATAGCGTCTGTCTCAATTGGTTCTATTGATAATATTTGCTGTCCGTCCTGCACCATAGGAGCCTGGTAACTACCCTGAGTAATCATTATTACCCGGTCGCCTATTATCCCTTCAGAACTGATGCCTGCTTCGCTGTCAGCTTTTATAAACTGCTGGACATTCCTTCTTATCAGCATGTCAACCTGGACTGTTGAATCATTTATGATCCTGATGTTGTCAACCGTTCCGACATTAATACCTGAGAAACGTATGCTATTTCCTACCTGCAAGCCGCTCACGTTATAAAAATCGGTTGTAACCCTGAAAACGGGATTAAATAAATTCTGCTGCTTGCCTATGAAGAAGATTGCAATTACAAAAATTGCCAATCCCCCAACAATAAAAAGTCCCAGTCGGACCTTGAAATTTTGTGAGTGAGTATCCATATTTTTATTTTTTATTTTCTATTTAAAAAATGACCTGATAAGAGCATCAGTTGAATTATCAAACTCTTCGATGCTGCCTTCCTTGTAAACTTCACCGTCCTGTACCATGATGATGCGGTCTGCTGTTGTGCGTGCACATTCAATGTCATGAGTGATAATGATGGATGATGTTTTATATTTTTCCTGAACATCATTAATAAGTGAGCTTATTTCATCCGATGTTACCGGATCGAGTCCGGTTGTCGGTTCGTCGTAGAGCATGATCATCGGATCTATAATAATTGTGCGTGCCAGGCTCACCCGTTTCCGCATCCCTCCCGATAGTTCTGATGGCATTTTATATAAAGTTTCGCCCAGTCCCACGTTTTCGAGGACTTCAGCCACTTTTTCGTCAATTTCTTTCCGTGTAAGGTTCTTTTTTATTCTTTTCAGGGGAAATTCAAGATTCTCCTTTACTGTCATCGAATCATACAGTGCGCCGCTTTGAAAAAGAAACCCGATTTTTTCACGCATCTCTGCCAGTTTTTTGCCGGTCAGTTCATTCACATCCTGCCCGAACACCTTGATTGTTCCCCGGTCGGGCAGAAGCAGCCGGGCAATACATTTAATCAGGACCGATTTTCCCGAACCTGATTTCCCGAGCACCACCAGGTTTTCACCATTATAAAGTTTTAACGATAAATTTTTTAACACGGGATCGTTGGCAAAACCTTTCCCGAGGTTATCAATTTCAATAACGTGCTCCGTCCTCACCGTTTTGTTCCCGGCAACAGGTTTATTTCCGGTAACAATTACATTCCCGGCAACAATTACATTCCCGGCGACAGGTGTATTCGGACCGGGAGATTCCATCCCGGCAATATGTTTCGTATTTTCCATTAATAAAGCATATCAGTTATTTGTACGGCAATCAGATTTATAATAATGACAAACAGTGATGAAAGTACGACTGCCGAAGTCGCTGCTTTACCCACGCTTTCTGTTCCCCGCCCTGCTGTATATCCTTTATAGCATCCGATGATCCCGATAGCGGCTCCAAAGAAAAAAGTTTTAACCACTGCAGGTAAGAAGTCTGAAAAACTAACGGCACTGAATGCCTGGGAAAAAAATAACACAAAAGGTACATCACCTTTTATATTTGCCCCTGCCCAGCTACCCAGGATCCCGAGTGCATCAGCATACAGAACCAGGATGGGTATCATCAGGGTGGCGGCCAACACCCTGGTTACTACCAGGAAACGCATGGGGTTGGTAGAGGATACTTCCATGGCGTCTATTTGTTCAGTTACTTTCATTGACCCCAGCTCGGCACCCATACCTGAACCAATTCTTCCTGCACAGATCAGTGCCGTGACAACCGGTCCCATCTCCCTGATGATGGAGACTGCTACCATTCCTGGCAGCAGTGAAACTGCACCAAAGTCTGCCAGAACCGGACGTGACTGTATAGTAAGCACCAGCCCGATAACCAAACCTGTTACCGAAATAAGGGGAAGTGTCCTGTTTCCGATCTGATAACACTGACGCAGAAACTCCTTAAATTCAAAACTGCGTGAAAATGTTTCTTTGAATGTATGAAACAGAAACAGAAAAAACTCACCTATCTCCGAGAAGAAAAGCGTTGCTATCTGAGTTTTTTCAATGGTATTCTCACTTAGCTTTATTACCCTTTTCTTTACATCTGGTAGTTTTACGAATTTCTTAAATTCAAGATTGATTTTTTTCACTTAATGGATTATAGTTAAAAATGGTTTCTGTATTTTGCTTATACAGTCCGGAGTTATCGATATTTCTTAATCAAAACATTTGAATAAGAAACTCAGTAGCTGCTTGACAAATGCATTAAAATTATTGTTTTAGCACTCCTTGTGAGATCATTTTTTCAGTATCTTAATAATAGGTTTGATTTGTATCATTGATGGCATGGTATCACCCAGCAGAAATCCCCAGGGTTTTAAAGGTTCGATATTGTCAAAGATCAGTTTGGCAATGGCAAGAAGGGGGATGGCAAGAAACATTCCGGATATTCCCCATAGAGCATACCCGGCAATCATTGCAATAATTGAAAAAAGCGCATTTATCCTGACTCTTGAAGCAACTATTTTTGGAACAATGTAGAAGTTATCAATGATCTGGATGAGTATATGGAACAATAATATATAAAGCACATAAGCCGGAGACTTTGTAATCAGTGCCAGCGCCATGACCATTGCTATCCCGATAAATGGTCCTATGTAACGAACGACATTCAGCAGAGACACGACTAAACCGAGCAGGATGGCGTAATCAATTCCGAGGATAAAAAATGCGATGGTATATAAGATTGCCAGGATAA
>SKND01000160.1 GCA_007120695.1 Bacteroidales bacterium
ACAAAAATCACCTTTAATACGTTCCTTTAAGAAAGAATGATTGCTAACTTTCTGGGAGAGCGAACACTGCCCGAAATAAGAACCGACGGATGGAATGATTCTGTTAACAACTCACATTTCCAGGACCTTCTTGAAAACGAAATCATTCCTTCCCCTGGCCCCTCGTTCATGTTTGACAACCAGTTTGCTTCAAAAAACCAGTCATGGAACCATTACCTCAAATTCGGCGGATATCCGGCAATAATCGACAGAGGTCTAACAGATGATGAAAGATATGACTGGCTAAAAGATTACGTCCGTACATATCTGGAGCGGGACATAAGAGACCTGGCATCATTCCGGGAGCTGGAACCATTCATAAAACTTCAGCGCTACCTTGCATTGAATACAGCAAACCTTATAAATTATTCTTCAATTGCAAATCAGGCCGGAGTGACCTCCGGCACAGTCCAACGATACATCAATTATTTTGAAATAAGTTATCAGGTCATCACTTTGTCTGCCTGGTCACGAAATAGATCCAAACGCCTGGTAAAAGCATCAAAAATTCATTACCTTGATAACGGCATTATACAGGCAGTACTGCAAAAAAGAGGGGGTATCACGGGAAATGAATTTGAAAGCCTGGTGATAGCAGAAATATACAAGCAAGCCAGGATCATTCAAAAACTGGTAACATTCTTTCACCTCAGAACACATGATGGACGGGAAGTCGATCTCCTGCTGGAGCTACCGGAAGGGTATCTGGCCTTTGAAATTAAAATGGCCGATTCAGTCCGCGAGAATGATGCCAGACACCTTTTTGATTTGGAGGAGATCCTGGACAAGCCACTTTTGCATTCTTATCTGTTATCACAAGACAATAAGGTAAGACAATTCAGAAATAATGTGACAGCACTACATGCTGCACACTTCCTCGGATAATCTCCCCCATGAGATCTATACCTGTACCATCACTTTCGTGGAAAACAACGCAAAATAAAATCCACTTCAGCACTGGCATCGGTTTTTCTCGTGTAAAATCAATAGTAATGCGACATGTAGGAGATGTTACTGGAAATAGGTAATGAACAGTAGGGTTTTGAAATATTTCAGTGAATGGAGGAGTAGATTCGGCTAATGGCATCTGAAACCTTCCGGAGATGGTTGAAATTTCAATAGCAATATTTTATGGATAATACCTATAAATATCTTTCCTGTGAACCAGACGTTCAAATGTCAGAATATTTCCATCAAATTTTAACCCAGCCCGGTAAGCTCCAAATCTTATTCGGTAATAATTCTTATATCCTTTAAGTTTAACAATATTGGGAATTTCAGATAATCTTCTGAACCTGGGAACTTCCTCAAAAAGAAATTTTTCAACTCTACGCCTTTCTTTTGCTGGTAGTATAGCCAGATCTTGCAAAAACTTTTTATTTATAAGGATTTGCATTAACCCCGGCGAATTTTTTCATAATATTCTTTGGCCTCATTTAAAGATAAATATTCTTCAGGATTATTTTCATCAATAAGTTGAACAAGAGCATAATCTTCCAGCACTTGTTCAATTTTCTCGTAAGTTTTAATGTCGATCTGAACGGCTACAAGCCTTTTTTTTTCGTCCGTGACGTATGTTTTCTTTATATTAAGCATAGCCGAAAAACTTTGAATTCGATTTTTACAAATTTAAATGATAATCTTCTTATTAACGCAAAAGATTTAAAATAAGATATACATGAAAGAAAAGCTGCAACCTGAAGAAAAGGAATCACCTAATCAGTAACTCAGCGACAGTCGTGGAAAGAATGGGTACTATTCATGCTTGAGGCAGTTGAACAAACTTCCAGGCTAACCGGAAGTCTGATAAATGAAATTCTCAAACAAATGGTAAAATAAAGAACTCAACGAAGCCATATTCAGTCAGCCGTACATAAAGGCAAAAACAGTGGGAACCCTGTCGGGAAAAACATCCCGCACTACCATTACAATGTATATAAAAGAACTTACGTCCGCCGACATTCTAAGCTATCAACAAAACGGAAGAGAAGTCTACTATCTCAATAACGATCTTATCAGAATACTGCAAGGGTAACAACCTGCACCCGACCTGCCAGATGCTAATACCATCACTTGCGTGGAAGACAACGCAGTATGCCGCTTAGCTATTTCTCGAAATCATATATTTAGGGTTACAAGCCATAAGCATACAATTTTTTTTCAAAGTTTTTGTGTTTCAACCACAAACCTTAAAATGGCACAAATATAGACGGTGGCATTCTAAATTTGATTAAATTTACTATATGAAGATTACAGAATTCTATGCACCTCAAATTGATTCGATTATGGAAGGTTCCTCCCCCGGAAATAATCAAATCTCGCATGGAACATACCTCAAACTGAAGGATGCTTACAAGGCTTTCAGTTGCATAAAAGCCGGGGCAGATGACGAGATCAGGCATACCTGGCTCGAAGTAGATCGTGGACCTGTTGAGGCTTTCGGCAGTTATGAAGAATACAGGGAAGACGGCGAGGTAAGCTCCGGGAAAGAATTTGAACGACTTTGGAAGGATTACTATCCTGACAAAAAAGTATAATACAAATTTCAGACGGCAGAATTTGAAATTTTCTTAATTTTTTCGTTATGCTCTTCAATCTCATAAGATAACCGCTCTGTTGAGTAGAAATTAAGTCTACTTTTGGGCTGTAATAAAATTATTCCAATCTTGCTGTTTGTATTGAGAATTGCACTAAAAACAATATTTGTGTCAACAACTATTCGCATTAGTCAAGTTGTTGTTTAGATTTTCCCCAACGACCTTTTTTTATAGTTTTCACTAAATCATCAACATCTTTTTGTGATGTTTTAGATTTCTTTGTTAATTCTTTATATTCAAATAAATCAGTTAGATCTTGCAAGTCGTCCAAATTCATATCTCTTGGAAACCTGAATATTATTTCATTTGGTGTTCTCTCTATAATCATAATTCTTTTTTACTCAAATATACGAATTTCTACGCAAAATGTTTTTTCGAATGAAACCCTCACTCCACTCCGGAAATACATGAAGATGGCCGATGGCCGTGATGCCGGACTCATTGGTCAATGCGTTGCGGTCAAGCAAAGCACATACCCTATGAGCAAACATATCGGCTTCAGCCATCACCATTAGCCACATATCCGGCCCTAAGCAGATATTGCAGGACATGTAGGAGATGTTACAGGAAATAGGTGATGAACAGTAGGGTTTTGAAATATTGCCACCGTAACTCGTTTTAATAATTTTGCAAAAGAAAATCAGGACCAAACTCACGCTTTGCCGATTTGCTGCTTTCAATTTTATAGGCCACCTGAATATAAATCTTTTGCCCTTTCGCGGAAGACAACACATCCTGCCTGGCTTAGGCACATCTGGCTGGTAGCGGATCGCGGACCTTTCCTTTCATCCACGAAATAAATCTCTTTGCCGCGGGCCAAAACCGGAAGTAAAAGTTTGCCAATTCGGGAAGTAGAAGATTTGCCGGCATGGCCAGCATCCCAATTTTTTGTATATTTGATAAATAAATCTACATTCAAGATTAAACCAGCGGCGTATGAACAGCCCTGAAATCAAAAAATATATCCACGAACACAGCAATCTCTTCTGGTACACACCCGAGGATAAAAAGGAAGAAATCAGTATCGAATTTCTTGTAGAAACCATTTTAAACTATGGCGACAAACATGAAGTTATCCAATTAAAATATGCACACCGAAATAATTAATCCGCAACAATCTGAAAATATGAGAATAACCTTTCAATAGTTAAGGATTACTAACTTTTTGAGAGAGCCATGTCAATGAATCTGGCTGTGTGGTCAGCCAGAAAAAGTGGAATACTAATCAACCCATCTTCCAATGATAAATTTTTTAAAGAATACCGGACAGCAAGTTCCGGATTATATGCTTTGCGATAAAAACTAAGGCTTTTGCTTCTGACATTTTCATCAGACTTGACTTCCATTGGGATAACCCGGTTTTTATACTGGACAAGAAAATCAACTTCGGCCATGTTTCCCGACCTCCAGTAACGTGGCAACCCTTCAAACTGATTGACCAGGCTTTCCAGTATATAGTTCTCTGTCATGGCACCCCTGAATTCAGTAAATAGTCTGTTCCCTTCTGAAACAGCAATAGGATCAAGCAAAGAAAGCCTGCGAAGCAAGCCAACATCAGGCATATAAACTTTAAATGCCGACACGTCATCATAAGATGACAGAGGCAAAGAAGGTTTCGAAGAACAAAAGATCCTGTAAGTAAGACCGGCATTAACAAGCCATTGAAGAGCGTCCTCATATTCCCGTGCCCTTGCCCCGGTCTTCACAGTTCTGTATAAGAATTTTTTATTCTCTCTCGCCAGTTGCAATGGAATAGAAGCCCATATATACTGGATCTTCAGAATATCCTTTGGATCCACATGTTTTGAAAAATCAAGCGAATATGCATTAAGAATATTCTGGAGAACATCCTGTGTGGTTTGCAGATCCCGTTTGTCCAAAAGCGCCACTATAGCTTCAGGCATCCCACCCGATATATAGAACATCTTAAGCTTATCCTTGAGTGGATTGAAGAAAATATCGGGCACAGGCTTGAATTTGTCAATCGATTCAGTATACCTGAACAGATCCTGGTCGGCTACAGCCAGAAACTCGGAAAATGAAACGGGATATACGGTTATAAAATCGACTTTGCCAACCGGGAATGAAGCACCACGGCTCATAGCCACACCAAGTAACGAACCAGCGCATGCAATAACGTAGCCAGGAGCATCTTCGCAGAAATACTTTAAAGAATTCAGAGCATCATTGCATTCCTGAATCTCATCAAAGATGATCAGAGTGAACTGAGGAAGAATAGCACTGCCATGAACAAGAGTAAGATTTTCAATAATTTGCTCAGGATCTTTCGTCGTTTCAAAAAACTGTTTCAATTCAGTCTGTCTCTCAAAATTGAAATACGCAACATTCTGAAATTCGCGTTCACCAAAATGCTTTAAGAGCCAGGTTTTGCCGACCTGTCTGGCACCTTGAAGAACGACAGGTTTACGATCGGTTGAATTTTTCCACCTCTTCAGAAGTTGTAAAGCATGCCTCGGTATGTCCATTTCACGCAATTAATATGCATTATGTGATTTAATTCACACTTTTCACATTTATTTGTGCTAAAATTAATACGATTCATTCTAAAATCCTAATCATGCAAAACTTACCTCTTTTACCGAAACTTAAAAAGCCCCCCTGCCAGCCTAAGCTTACCAGGCAGGCAGCAACGTTCGAAACAGAAGCCACAATTATCCAGCCTAAATATATCACGAGGGGCCACCAGACAAAGATTATTGTTCGTTTCGGGGCGTCCCATATTTCAAGACGGAGACGCACAGTTAAAATAATTAACGACCCTAATAAAATGAAAATCAGGAGAACTGACAATCCCAATGCCTCATTCAACCAGGCTACAATCCATAATCCGTTGGCGATATTTGCCAGGGAGAGCCATACACCCGTTTCAGGA
>SKND01000406.1 GCA_007120695.1 Bacteroidales bacterium
ATCTCCATCCATGGAACAATTGACTCGATATAAGAAGTATAGGAAAGCATCAGTTCTGGAGTATTGCCTTTCAGAATGCTGGCAATTGCAGAGGGAACATTACCGTTGTGAGTGAAATCACTTGCCCAGTCGGGGACATAGGTGCCTGCCCAGACACCCTGCAAGTTGGGAGGCAATTCCCCTGTGCTGGAAATGATGTTGTAGCGTCCGGCATCAAATTGTTTCTCCAGCAGAGCCTTGTTTATATTATCAATGGTAGAGAGCTCATGAAGCTTTTCAGTGGTCAGCCGATGATCATCTCCACCACCAAGATCCAATCTTACACGATTGAACATCTCGCCATGGATCTTTGCGTGGCGGTCAAGCAAAACATTGTAATCATTACCCAGTGAAGCAAGAGATTGTGCCATTGATTCCATCATCGATTTATCAGGATCATAAAGCATGGAAATATCAACAAAAATCAGTATCTCATCAGCATCTTCAACAATAATACTCTCACGGATGTTTCTTGTATTTCCCCCTTTTACTTCAATGCGGGCAATCCCTTCAAGGGCATGAATACTGCCGGGATAGGCAAATGGAAAGTTTTTTCTGAAGCTCAAAGTGTTATGACCGGCAGTTGTTGTTACATCAGAGATATGGGTTTCCATCCTTCTCTCTGATCCCTCAAGGTAGAATTGCACGGGTCTGTACTCAAGATGGTCCACCGGAGTTCGTTGCCTGAGTTTAAATTCACAATTAAGAATCCCTTTTTCTGAACCGGTGATCTGCATTACAACAACTCCATCTGCCCGGGAAACAAAAAGCCGCCTCTGGTAACGCCCGTCCCTGTCACTCCAATGTACAAGTGATTCTCCTGTTTCAAAATCCAGAGATCTCATATAGTCAGAAATCTTTCTGTCCGTATTCATCCTGATGGTCATATCAAATGCAGGCACGAAGGGATCCGGGTACATAAAACCTTCCTGCCCGGAAAGATCAAATTGTAATTGAGTTGCCTGCTTGTATAACCCCTGATCAATAAGCTGCCTGATCTCAAAAAGGCGGGCAGCCTGATCGGGTGGCATGTGAGGATCACCATTTGGCAGGAACATTCGTTCATGAGTAAATACTATTGTTTCATCTAGAGGCTGACTGAAAACATTGGCACCGATGGTACCGTTTCCTGAAATTAACCCTTCCTCCCATGTTTCTCCAGGTCTGGAGCTGATAAAGCCGCGTTCAGGAACTTTAATCTGGGCCAATACGGTTGTATTTAATAATAACATGCCCAGTGCAAGTAATTCAATCCTTTTAATATGCTTCATGGTTAGATTTATTTTTTAATCTATGGTTGTTTTTACCTGTTTCTTTTTTGTGTTTAAGCCATATGGTATACATGCATAATTCTAACTGTTAAGTGTTTATATCTGATTATGAGCGTTTCATTTTTTCTTCCAGCAAGGATGCTGAAGGAGTCATACAAAGACCACCGTAACCTGTACACCGGATTTCAAAAGGCAGTGATCGTCCGGTTTTATCAAGGGCGATGATAACCTCATCAAGGGGAATAACAGCTTCTATACCGGCAAGAGCCATATTAGCCGTCGTCATGGCGTTTACTGCGGCCATTATATTCTTCCCCAAACATGGTACCTCCACACGATTAGCAACCGGGTCGCAGGCAAGTCCGAAAATGTTTTGCAAAGCCATGGATGATGCGTCGAAAGATGTTTTCAAATCACCTCCGGCGAGCTGTACCAAACCAGCTGCAGCCATACCTGTCGCAGAACCTGTCTCTGCCTGACATCCTGCAACTTCAGCAGAGAAGGTTGATTTATCTGCAATAAAAACACCAATTAACCCTGCAACAAGCATCCCTTTGGCAATGTCCTTATTACCCAGATTCAACTCCTTGCCAACTGTAATAAGAACGCATGGAACGGTCGCGCAGGCACCGGCTGTAGGAGCAGCGACTATCAACCCCATGGAACTTTTCACCTCCATCATTGCCATGACTGAAGCAATAACCCTGTTTACCAGTCCCATGGGAAGAAGCTTCCCTTCAGTTTCCGCCTGTTCTATTAAATGAGACTGGTGTCCAAGTATACGATCCTGATATTGTGTACCCATCAATCCTGACTGTATTGAATCATTCATCAGAACAACAATCTCTTCCATCATTTCAAGAACCCTGCCGGGTGAAAAACCGCTACGATGACTTTCATATAGAGCAGCAATTTCCCATGGTTCTCTATAAGTATTCTTTACAAACTCCAAAGCCTGTTGGGAATCCAAAAAAGGGACTGAAATATTCTTCCCTGATAATACCGGCATAACCGGTTCTGAATAATATACCTGCACTGCGTGGTTAAAGATATTTGAAGAATTCACCAGTTCCTTGCATGATCCGGAGGAAGACTTAATATTCAAAAGTAATCGATAATCTTTTTTTTGAAGTATCACATGATCAATATAATCATTCTGTTTTAAATGATCAATCAGCGAGTCAGTATATGGTGCGGCCTGTTTTTTAAGAACAATGAATGCCTCATAGTAATCACCCATCGATGAGATGGTAAATCCATCCAGTTCAATAAATTCTATCATCCCCCCGCCGGTTGAGATTGCAGAAACCTCCAGTTGACTGTTATCTTCTCCTGTCAGGGTCATTTTATAGGTATTCGGATGGTTATTCCTGAAGGGTTTAATGATGAATTCCAGCTTGACACCTCTTTCTCTTGCAATTTGAAGAGCGTCTTTAATTCTTTCATCCTTCATATCAAATCCCAGGAATCCTGATGCCAATCCGATATCGGAACCCTGACCGTCATATGTAGTTGCAAGCGATCCGTTCGGATCAAATTGAAAAACTGCTTTTTTAACAGGTTGTCCCAACAGGCATGCTGCCATCCGGGCTATTCTTATCGAGGCAGCTGTATGAGAACTTGAGGGCCCTCTCATTACAGGTCCTATTACATCGTTAAAAATGCTGGGGGGTAATTTATCCATTGTATGATGAGTTTCTATTTGATGAAAAAATTTGACTTCGTCGATTAAACATGAATTATTAAGTTCTTTTTGAAATGTAAGCCTGATGTGTAATTTTATGTTAAAGCGAAGCGTTTCATCCTGCAATTCAATGTAAAAACTATTAAGGCGAATAATAAATCGGCCCCTCGATCCCAAGCGGAATATTAAGCCATATCCATAAAATGAACATGGGAATACGAACAATCATAAATACGATAGCATAAGGAAGCATTATTGAGATCAGGGTGCCAATGCCAATGTCTTTAACGTATTTTTGCGCAAATACTATTATAAGAGGATAATAGGGAAGAAGGGGTGTAATGATGTTTGAATAAGAGTCTCCTATCCTGTATGCCAGCTGTGTTACTTCAGGGGAGTAACCCATAAGCATCATCATCGGGACAAATATTGGTGCAAGGATCGCAAATTTTGCAGAGGCACTACCAATTATCAGATTGACGCCGGAAGAAAATATTATTACCGCAACCAAAAGCGGAATTCCCACCAGTCCTATCCGCTGCAGGGCCTCAGCACCGGAAATAGCGAGAATAGACCCGAGATTTGACCAGATAAAGAATTGCACCAAATGCGCAGCAACAAAAGAAAGAACGATAAGGCTGCCCATTGTACCCATCGATTCGTTAAGAATATGGGAAACGTCTTTGTCATTTTTTATGGTTTTAGCCACAATGCCATATACCAGTCCACCAATAAAAAATACAAAAAACATTATGGGTACAATAGAATTATAAAAAGGTGTCATACTTCCGTCTTCTCCCCTGAACGGTCCGTTTTCCGATATAGTTCCAAGTGCAACCAGTACCAGAATTAAAAGCACAACTCCCATGGTCCATTTCAGACCATTTTTCTCATCACGGCTAAAACTTTTGGTATATCTTCCCTTATCAACACTTTGATATGCACCCAGCCTGGGAACGATTATTTTTTCTGTAACCCAGGTGCCGGCCAGTCCTACAACGGGTACGGATGCTGCGAGCATATAGTAGTTAGATAAGGGGTTAACGGTATAATCAGGATCCAGTATAGTTGCGGCTGACTGGCTAAAGGCGGCCATCAGGGGATCATTTCCGGTTGGAAGCAGATTTGCCCCGAATCCTCCGGAAACTCCCGCAAAAGCAGCTGCCAGGCCAGCCAGGGGATGTCTTCCTATACTGTGGAATATGGCAGCGGATAAAGGGATTAATACAACATACCCTACATCACCGGCAACCGAACTAATCATGCCGAAAACAACAATTGAAAAAGTAATTAGAAAATTGGGAGTTTTTGAAACAAAAATCTGCAGGGCAACTGAAATCAAACCACTTCGTTCGGCAATTCCAATCCCAAGCATTACTACCAATACAAGTCCCAGGGGAGGAAAATTAATAAATACATCAACCATTGAGGTCATAATATTCCGGATACCTTCGGTGCTCAGAAGGTTTATAGCTTTAACAGGTTCAGTAACATGCGGTGAAGGGTGTTCCACACTTAACCCCAGACTACTGAATATCCACGAGAGAACCAGTACTACTCCTATCAGGATAGCAAATATTGTTACCGGTTGAGGTAACTTATTTCCAACATGTTCAATTTTATTAAGTATTCTCTGTAACAGTCCTTTTTCCATAATCAATCCTGATTTTTTATTAAAAAAATTCTTCCTGAATATACTGTTTCCCTATGCTGCCAGTAAATATATACATATATTTATCATGTAAAAAACAAGAAGTCAAAATTTCATCAAGAAGTTACAAAATTCTGACTTACACGATGAACCGCTGCGCTTTCACATGAATTACACAACTGATTAATATTTATAAAAGCACTAAACGCAGCATGTGTAATCGACGAAGTCAAATTTTTTTATGCGTATGCGCGTAATTTTACGCAGAAAAAATTTTATGTATATTTGCTAAATAAAACTATCTCAATGAGAACCAGACCATACCATAATTTATATCACAACAACGGTAAAGGGCTTTATCATTGCTGGATCTGCTGAATAATCTTCAGGGTATTGCTTTTATGTATCCTATACCATTCTTAACCAACACTTTACATTGCCCGCTTTATAATTAACCTGTTAATCAGTAGTACTTTAATGCAAAAAGGTCTTGTTTTTGATATCCGCAGGTATTCCGTACATGACGGACCGGGAATCCGCACTACGGTGTTTCTGAAGGGGTGCCCTCTTCACTGCTCCTGGTGTCACAACCCTGAGGGTTTAATGAATGAGCCCCAGACAATAAGACGCACACGCCAACTAAATGGGAAAAAAACAATTCATTATGAGAATGTGGGAGAATGGCGAACTTCCAGAGAAGTGTTTGAACTCATTATGAAAGATATTATCTTTTATGAAGAGAGCGGAGGCGGTGTTACCTTTTCAGGGGGTGAACCACTTATGCAACCGGATTTTTTGCTTGAAATGCTTTCATTATGCAGGCAAGCCGGAATTCACACTGCAGTAGATACATCCGGTCATGCTCCGGGTGAGGTATTTAA
>SKND01000409.1 GCA_007120695.1 Bacteroidales bacterium
CGTCCGTCATAAGCATCAAGCGAGAGTGACCCTGTAATGTCGGCCAGACTAATTATGCGGCGGGCCCGGACCGAACACCATGCTCCGTATGCCGTCATGAACTGTGTGCCGTTCAGCAGGGCCAGGCCTTCTTTGGACTGCAGTGTGATGGGTTCCATGTCAAGTTTGGAGAGAACCTTTGACGCAGGAAGCTTTTTGCCGCGGTAGTTCACTTCTCCCATTCCCATCAGGGGCAGACTAAGATGGGCAAGCGGTGCCAGATCGCCCGAAGCTCCAAGTGATCCCTGCTGATAGACAACCGGCAGTATATCATTATTAAAAAACTCCGTAAGCCTATGAACTGTTGCTTTTTGTACCCCTGAATGCCCGTATGAGAGGGACTGGATTTTAAGAAGCAGCATCAGCTTTACAATAAATCCAGGCACCTCATCTCCCATTCCGCAGGCATGCGACATGACCAGGTTCCTCTGAAGGGTCCCCAGATCGTCTGCTGAAATTCTCCGGTCATATAGTGAACCAAACCCCGTATTAATGCCGTATACCGGGTCGTCGGAACCTGCAATCCTCTTGTCGAGATAGTGCCTGCACTTTTCAATGGCATTGCAAACCTCCTCCGAAAGGCGAATCTTTAATTTCCCCGAAAGGGCAGATTCAATATCATCAATATTCAGTCCGGATAATGTAATCTCACAATAGTCCTTCACTTCTTATCTGGTTAGAGTCCGTCTGCATAGTAAGTATCTGAATCAGGCACTAGTTAAACCAGTATGACATCTTGAACACCAGTGCCCTGTTGCGCGCATTCATAGTCTCAGGGAAATAGTTGTCGGTATAGACCAAAAATATGTCGGATACCGGTTTGTACCTCCACTGAAAGCGGGCGTTGATATTCAGGTTGTCAAGCTGTTCGTTGTACTGGATAAAGGTAGTAAAGAAAAGCGTATTGGTAAAGGTAATATCAAATTTGGGACCCACCAGCCAGAAATTGTTCCTTTCCCACGGCCCGGGCAGCAGCAGGTCGTTATAGCTGAAAAACATTGATATGCTGCCATAAGGCTGATACCTGTAGTTAAGGTCGCCCTCAAAAAACCTTCTGTTTCCGTTAAAATAACCTCCATATCCGGCTGCTAACCTGTACCTGAACAGCTTCCTGGTATCGGACCGGTAGAGGAGAGATGCCTCCAACCACTGATGCTCGCTGCCGGATTCGAGAAAACTTATTCCCATGTTGGTGGGATCAAAATTATTGCGAAGCATTATATAATTATGATTTACAACAAAATCTATCCGGCTCAGGTTATGAAAGGTAAAATAGTATCCCAGACTGCTTTCACGGTCTGTCAATTTAAAGTCGGAAGGCCTGAAATAACTGCTCATAAGCGCTGAAACACCATGCTGCTCCAGCCTGGAGCCTTCAGGGTAAAACCTTATGGTCATGCGGGGTGAAACCTGGAAATAATCCTTTCGGGGAACAAAACCTGCATCGGCAACATAATTGTCCCCCACAAAAAACTGGTCCACTCCGACCTGGATCCTCTGCCGGTTGTAATTCAGCTGCACTCCCTGAGTAAACTGCTCCCCCCCGCTGGTTCCTTCGGTAAGGGAGCGAAGCCCGAAAATCTGGCCCGTCCAGAAATTATCACGGCTGGCCAGGTTGAACTGCAATCCGCCGGTACGGTTAAAGGCGTGATCCTGCCATTCCTGGGAACCGTCAAAATTCTGCTGGTTAACAAAAATGCCCGTAATATTGGAACGTGAAAAAACACGCCGCTGCAGGGAAGCCACAAAGAAGTTCCTGGAGGGGTGGTTGTCAGTCTCCTCGGTATGCATATCCATGATACCTATCCGCCAATCCTGTCCGAGTTTGCCGCTAAGCCTCGCACCGCCGAGAACAGGCGCCTCGAGTCCGATACGTCTTGAAAAAAAGGGCCTGATCCGCCGTGAGCCGAAATTTGCAAACAGGTCGGAATTCTCAAGAAAAAACTGTCTCTTTTCAGGAAAAAAAAGCTCAAACCGGTCGAGATTAGTTATTTGCTGATCCACCTCAACCTGCGAAAAGTCCGGATTGTAAGTCAGGTCAAGGTTTAATGATGAAGAGAGTGCCACCTTGGCATCCAGTCCGATATCACCCCGGTAATTCGCATCAGTCCCCTCCTCATAATCACGCGAAGCTCCGCCAAAAACATATGGGATTAAAGAGAGTTGAAGGCCCGGATCGGGAGGCGGGGCGTCCCATTGCAATACACCGCAGTAGGCAAGTGACGCCGTTGGAAACTGCCGGGGTACGGGTGCCCAGGAAGATTTTTCATTGATCTTCAGGTCAAGGCGGGAAAAATTGATGTTCCAGCGGTCAAGACCTTTTTTATAGCGGATAGATTTGAAAGGAATACGCATCTCGGCAACCCATTTATCATCATAACTTCTTGTAACCACTTCCCACTTAGTATCCCAGATAAGATGAACCTGGTGGCCATCACTCATTGTGCCGTCCCACATGGCACCGGCAGCATTGACTCCGAAAGAATAACCGGTTGTCTGATCATTGAAGGGGTCTATGAACATCAAAAAGTTATCGTTCGTCCCGAAACTGAAGTCTCTGCGCAGGGACTCAACCGGCCGGGGACCCGGGATCACGTCATAAAAAACAAGGGAAAGGTAAATTGCCTGGTTGTCATAGGTCATTCTTATTTCAGACTCAGCTACGCTATAGCTTGTATCATATGGTGTGACCATATAAAAATCAGTTGCAACATCAGCCGCCAACCAGTCTGCTTCATCAATAACTCCGTCAAGGACTATCTCACCCTGGGCCTTTTTAATATGCAAAACATAGTCACTGTTTATTGGCCTTTCTGTTGAACGGCCTCCATTTACCTGTGCCTGCAGTGACCCTCCGGCCAATCCGGAACTTAACATAGAAATCAGTACGGAAAATGATATAATAATACCTGTCAGGTCATTTGACCCTTTAATTTCGAACATCAGAATTGCATCTTTTTAAATTTTCCTGAATTGCTTTAGAGCTCTTTTATATATATGTTACGGAACTGAACAAGTGATGGGGAGCTTCTCCATTCCCCGTCAACCATATTCCCGTGGTGCTGCAGTGCAAGTCTCCCTGTTTCGGGAACACCCGGCAACCGGGCATTTTCTATCACGGTATGTCCGTTCAGCACCACTGTCAGCAGGCCTCCATTCATGGTGATCACAAATGTGTTCCACTCACCAATGTGGTTGTCAGCCATCCGGTTGGGAGTTACCCCAGCCCTGACTTCAGGAGGCATATTCCTGTCCATGCGGTACCCGTAAACTTCACCTGACCCAATTGGCCAGGCCCAGATATTAACCTGTGCCTTCGACGAACCCCGAAGATAAATACCCGAATCACCATCAGGAACAGCCATCCTTATCTCCTCTCCCCGGGCATTCCGCTGGTGTGTCCCATCCGGCCTGATAATCGGAACATTGGGATTAACAAACGGAACATCCTTGAGCCTCCAGTCAATCTTAAGAGTGAAATCACCGTACTCTTTCTCTGTCCACAGGTTTTTATCACCAGGTGCCTCGCTGAGCGCATCATAATCTATTACACCATCAACAACACGCCAGTGGCCGTTGTCACCTTCGGGTACAATCCACCCTGAAAAGTCCCGTCCGTTGAATAACTGCTCCCACTCATCTTGTTCTTCCTGAAACGTAAATGAAGAAGCTGTAAATACTGTCAGCAAAAGTGCTGCGAAATACCTGAATAAATTTCGTGTTGGCGGCAATTTTATTGTTTTCATAACCGTCTGATTTTAATTGATTTTATAAATTTTTTTAAAATAAAAACAGGTTTCACCTGTAAAAGTATATAGTCTATCCTTAGCAGGGCAAAATATCATTTTACCGGCAAGCTAAAGTACATAATAAAATTTATTAATATAAGGATCGTTTCAATTTAATCCTCCGGTAAAAAATAATAACTTTAGATTCTGTTTAACAAAGATCATTTTTCCAAATCATCAATAATATGAAACAGATCAGGATAGCGACGGCTCAATTTGAGAACAAAAGCGGCGACAAGGAGTATAACCTCGGAAAGATTGAACAACTTGCAGGTATTGCTGCCAGTCAGGGAGCCGGAGCAGTGGCATTCCATGAATGCTCGGTAACAGGTTACACATTTGCAAGAAAGCTTTCGCGAAAAGAGTTGCTTGACCTTGCTGAGCCGGTGCCGGGAGGTAAAAGCACAGCCAGACTCACTGAAATTGCCGCAAGGTATAATATTGCAGTTTTGGCGGGTCTGTTTGAAAAAGATGACAGGGACATGATTTACAAGGCCTATATATGTGCTGATAAAAACGGGGTGCTGGCAAAACACAGGAAGCTGCACCCATTTATCAACCCCCATATCACTGCCGGTAACAGCTATACCATCTTCGACCTTCATGGATGGAGATGCGGCATCCTGATATGTTATGACAATAACATTGTTGAAAATGTCAGGGCCACCAGCCTTCTGGGGGCTGATATCATATTCATGCCCCACGTGACTATGTGCACCCCGTCAAGCAGGCCAGGCGCAGGTTTTGTCGATCCCCGGCTGTGGGAAAGACGCGAAGCCGACCCCACCTCATTGCGTCTTGAATTTGACGGGATGAAAGGAAGGGGCTGGCTGATGAAGTGGTTGCCATCCAGGGCATGGGATAATGGTGTTTATATCGTTTTTTCAAACCCGATAGGCATGGATGATGACCAGCTTAAGAACGGATGCTCTATGATCATTGATCCGTTTGGCGACATTATTTCAGAGTGCAGAAAACTTGGCGATGAAGTGCAATCTGCCCTGCTCGACTTTGAAAAAGTACGTGATGCAGGAGGAACACGTTACAAGCAGGCCCGAAGGCCCGGTTTGTACCGGAATATTATTGGAATGGACCATCAGCCGGATCAAAAGGTCGCCTGGCTTAAATCTGAGCCGCCGGATAATATGTGACACCCTGGATGCACTTTCCAAACCAGGGGTCGCACAATTAAATACCCTCAGCGATTCAATATTTGTTAATAATCCTGTGTTTCTGAAATACCGGAACCTATTTTGCAACTTATCCCCAAAACATCCGTACAATTATAAGTTTGTACAGTAACATTTATTTTAAATAATCTAAATTTTAAAAAGTATGAAGAAATTCAGATCACTATTTACCGCAGGATTGGTCCTGTTTGCTTTTGTATTTACATCTTGCGAAGATGATGAGGTTTCTAGTCCCCCATTGGTACTTACAACCTCAGGTGGTGAAATAGTGCTCGCGGAGGGAGTCGGAGATTACACTCTTGATGGCTCGGTGCAATCGGAAGCCGGTGTGGCCGAAGTAAGGTTACTGGAGGTCACTGATGATGGCAACTTCCAGATTGGAGGCGCACTTACCAGTTTTGACGACCCCGGCCTGGTATCCTTCAGTTTTGCAATTACCGGTATAACCGACACTATGGTAGTACGTGTTGAAGCAATAGACGTGGAGTTTCA
>SKND01000420.1 GCA_007120695.1 Bacteroidales bacterium
GATGTGTTCCGGATGAACAGGCTCCTGTAATCAGAGCCAGTATCATAATTATTTTTATTTTTGCTTTCATGATCAACCTCCCGACTGTTTTTATGTTTGAAATATCTTTAATATCTATAAATTTTTATTCAATTATTTAACAACAAAATCCATACCATTTATTAAATGCAGTGATGCTATTTCCAAAGAACTTCTTGCAAAACATTATTTTACATTCCGGAACGGCACTGCTTTAAAAATATCGAACAACTAATTCAGCGATAATATCTTTAAAACCGCTGAAAGCACGGGAACCCCGATAAACCCCCTCCGGCTCCCCTCGTGGGAGGCATCCCTTCCACCTTGATTTACCTTAGCTGCAACAGGAGGGTGTCCCATATAATATTGATAATTATAATAAAACCGTTCAGCATCAAAGTTAGTGATAATCCAGGAATATTCCAGCCAACGGCTGATTGGCGAAAAAGAGCAGAATGGTGAATCCGGATTAAAACAATCATCATGAAAAGTCCCGGTCCGGAAAGAAGTATGGTACCTTCCGTGATAGTTGACATCCATATGAAACCTTAACAGCCTGAAGGACCAGTGAAACGGCTCTGTTACATAATATTCTGAACCATAGGCCATGCTATTATTCCACCCAGAATGACCCCGTTTTGTCTGGTATGCCTGCTCATAGGAAAGGGTGTCTGCTCCTGTAACCAGAAAATCGTCAAACCAGATCGTATCGGCGGGAGAAACACCATACTCCTGCCAGGCATATTCCCATTGCAGCGCGTAAACCTCATCATATGCCAGGGTATCGGCTCCCACAACCAGAAAATCGTCAAACCAGACCGTATCGGCCTGAGAAACGCCATACTCCTGCCAGGCATACTCCCATTGCGGCATATGAGCCTCATCATATGCCAGGGTATCGGCTCCCACAACCATAAAATCTCCAACCAACAAGTTATGACCAGCTGAAGTGCTTAAAAAATTTTCAGCTGATAATGAATAGTCTTGATAGTTTGAGGACGCTGCAGAACAGAATGCAGCCGGAATTACTAGGCCTGAAAGAGACAAAATCACAATTATTTTAGGAATTGCTTTCATGATTAGGCTCCTGATTGATTAATTATATGAAAAAATGGTTAATTTGCGGCGTTTTATATTTTAACTATCGTTAACAAATTCTATACCAATTTTTAGTTATGGCGAAAGTTTTAACAAGTAGAGAAGAAAATTATGCTCAGTGGTATAATGATCTTGTAATCAAAGCCGATCTTGCCGAGAATTCATCCGTGCGCGGATGCATGGTGATAAAACCACATGGTTATGCAATATGGGAAAAAATGCAAGCTGTTCTTGATTCAATGTTTAAGGAAACAGGTCATTCAAATGCATATTTTCCTCTGTTCATACCAAAATCATTCCTAAGTAAGGAGGCTGATCATGTTGAAGGGTTCGCAAAAGAGTGCGCGGTGGTTACTCATTACAGGCTTAAAAACAGAGCTGACGGGAAAGGAATAGAAGTGGATGAGACGGCAAAGCTGGAAGAGGAACTGATAATCAGGCCAACTTCAGAAACAATAATATGGAACACTTATAAGAACTGGATTCAATCTTACAGGGACCTGCCTCTTTTAATCAATCAGTGGGCTAATGTTGTCAGATGGGAGATGCGTACAAGGCTTTTCTTGAGAACTACAGAGTTTCTGTGGCAGGAAGGGCATACAGCGCATGAAACCAGGGAAGAAGCGATTGAAGAGACGATGAAGATACTTAATATATATGCTGAGTTTGCAAAGTCCTGGATGGCAATGCCGGTGATACAGGGAACGAAGACAGAAAATGAACGGTTTGCAGGGGCAATTGAGACTTATTCTATAGAAGCACTGATGCAGGACGGCAAAGCCCTGCAGTCGGGCACCTCACATTTCCTGGGGCAAAATTTTGCAAAAGCCTTTGATGTAACTTTCCTGAATAAACATGGTAAGCTGGAGCATGTCTGGGCAACCTCCTGGGGCGTCTCAACCAGGCTTATGGGTGCTTTGATAATGGCGCATTCTGATGATCGGGGACTGGTTCTGCCGCCAAAACTGGCACCTATACAGGTGGTGATTGTGCCTATATATAAAAAGACAGAAGAACTTACTCAGATCAACGAAAAAGTTGAAACAATAAGAAAAAAACTTATTGCCGAAGGAATATCTGTTAAATACGATAACAGGGATACACATAAACCGGGCTGGAAGTTTGCCGATTACGAACTAAAGGGTGTGCCGGTTAGACTTGCCGTAGGGCCAAGGGATATTGAGAATAATTCTGTTGAACTTGCCAGAAGGGATACACTGGAGAAAAAAATCTATCCAATGGACGGGATAGAACAAATAATAAAAGACCTGCTTCACGAAATCCAGAACAATATCTACCGTAAAGCACTCGATTTTCAAACCAGGAATACATTCGCGGCGGACAGCTATGATGAATTCAAGGAAATTGTGAAAACCAGCGGGGGATTTATCCTTGCGCACTGGGATGGCACCTCTGAGACCGAAGAGAAAATAAACAAGGAGACCAAAGCTACCATAAGATGCATTCCCCTCAACCAGCAAAGTGAACCCGGCAAGTGCATGGTAACGGGAAAACCCTCTTCACAAAGGGTCATTTTTGCCAAAGCTTACTAATTAGAGTCCGTCTATAAAGTCAGTGTCTGAATCAAAAAGTTCGGATGCAAGGCTTGCGAAGTCAAAAAATGCGGAGTTTAAATGGGGTAAATGAGCATTTTTTTGACGAGCGTAACGCAGCACGCGGACATTTATGGACAGACACTAATTAAATTCTACAACTTTGTTCCAAACCTGAATATCGCCCGGTGTTTATATTCCTCTCCCGGTCTGAGTATGGTTCCGGGGAATTCGGGATGATTTGGCGAATCGGGAAAGTGCTGTGTTTCGAGGCATAAACCCCAGTATTGATGGTAGACAATACCTCCACGGCCGGTAATAGATCCATCCAGGAAATTGCCTGTATAAAGCTGTACCCCCGGCTGCGTGGTCAGAAGTGTGATTTCCCTTCCACTCACCGGTTCATAGAGAATGGCAGCAGTCTTTATTGCTCCCTCCTCACCTATGAGGACGTAGTTATGATCATACCCGCCAGGCACATCGGCAATGTCCCGGCCAACAGGCTTCATCTCCCTGAAATCCATCGGTGTACCTTCAACAGTTGGCAAATCACCTGTCGGGATTAGCTGATCATTTACCTCGGTATAGTGGCTTGCATTGATCATCAGCTCATGACCCAAAACAGATTCCCTGCCACCTGTAAGGTTGAAATATCCGTGATGTGAAATATTCACAGGTGTAGCCTTGTCGGTCACAGCCTTATATGATATTACCAGTTCATCCTGACTGTTGAGCAAAAAGATCGCTTCAAGCGAAAGATTTCCGGGATAACCCTCCTCCCCGTCAGGACTGAGGTAAGTCAACCTGAGGGAGGCACCTTCCTCTGCGTCCGGTATCTCATACTCCCAAACACGCTTATCAATACCTTTTATTCCTCCATGAAGGTGGTTGATTCCGTTATTGGCAGCAAGCTGATAAACTTCCCCGTCAATTTCAAACCTTGCTCCGGCTATCCTGTTGGCATACCGTCCCACAAGGGCACCAAAATAAGGGTGATCGTCAAAATATTCTTCAAGACTTTCGAACCCGAGTACTATATTGTCCATATCACCATTGCGGTCCGGCACTTTCAATGAGGTTACAATACCTCCATAGTTCGTAATTTCCACTTCAATACCGCTTTCATTCCTTAATGTAAAGATATGTACTTCCCTCCCATCGGGCGTATGGCCGAATACTCTTTTTTCTGTTTCCATGATATCAGCTTGTTTTTGATTTCTTCCTTCCCCGCATGAAGTAAACGGAGAGAAAACAACGGGTATAATAACCAGAATTATCCCATATAAAATATTATTTAATTTTTTCATGCCTCTTTAAAATTATTATGCCGAAACCCCACCGGGTTGGTTTTTCCCTTTCGGGGAAAGTCAATAAACGGCAATTTATGGAATTTATCAGAAAATTCCGAATTATAACTATATCCTTTTTCAACTTATTCGGGTGAGGGTTTAGTATTACCTGAAAATTAGGTTAATTTTGCATTCCTTTATTACCTGAGCAAGCATATGGATTTCAAAATTGTTTCCGGATTTGTACCTACAGGAGACCAGCCTGAGGCAATAAGGCAACTGGAAAACGGACTCAGGTCAGGAAGCAGGTTCCAGACGCTTCTTGGCGTAACCGGCTCCGGCAAGACCTTTACAGTTGCAAATGTTATTGAAAAGGTGCAGCGCCCTACACTGGTGCTAAGTCATAACAAGACCCTGGCGGCACAGCTTTACAGCGAGTTCAAAGAGTTTTTCCCTGACAATGCGGTTGAGTATTTCGTCTCCTATTACGATTATTACCAGCCGGAGGCATACCTGCCGGTAACGGACACCTATATAGAAAAAGATCTCTCGATAAATGATGAAATTGAAAAGCTGAGATTAAGTACCACATCCTCACTCCTCTCCGGCCGAAGGGACGTTATAGTAGTTAGCTCCGTATCATGCCTTTACGGCATAGGTAACCCCGATGATTTTCACAGTAACACTATTAAGCTCCACAAGACCCAGATTATAAACCGCAACCAGTTTTTGCGAAGGTTGGTTGACAGTCTCTATTCAAGAAGTGAAACCGAATTCGGGCACGGTAAATTCAGGGTAAGGGGTGACACCGTGGATGTATTCCTTGCCTACGGGGATATAGCTTACCGTATTGTTTTCTGGGGTGATGAAATTGAAGAAATAAGCAGCCTGGAACCTCAATCAGGACAGATAACCGGAGAACTTGAACAGGTGGTCATCTACCCTGCAAACATTTTTGTAACTACCAGGGAGAGAATGCAAATGGCTATCAGAAACATCCAGGATGATATGTTCGAACAGGTGCAACTGTTCAACGACCAGGGCCGGAAACTGGAAGGGGAGCGCCTTAAGCAGAAAGTAGAGTATGATCTGGAAATGATAAAGGAGTTGGGTTACTGTTCGGGTATAGAAAACTATTCACGCTATTTTGACGGAAGGGAGGCAGGGACAAGGCCATTTTGCCTGCTTGATTATTTTCCTGATGATTTCCTGGCGGTAGTTGATGAGAGCCACGTAACACTGCCACAGATACGGGCAATGTATGGAGGCGATTACTCAAGGAAAAAGACACTTGTTGATTTCGGGTTCAGGCTTCCGGCTGCAATAGATAATCGTCCGCTTAAATTCGAGGAGTTTGAGGAGATTACGGGACAACAGATATTTGTCAGCGCAACCCCGGGGGATTATGAACTGGAGAAGTGCGAAGGTGTTATTGTTGAGCAGGTAATAAGGCCGACAGGATTACCTGAACCTGTGATTGAGGTAAGAAAAAGCGATAATCAGATAGATGATCTGATCGGGGAGATCCACAAACGGACCGAACGGAA
>SKND01000382.1 GCA_007120695.1 Bacteroidales bacterium
TTGTTTTATGTTACCGGCAGTTTCCGCCAATACCTTTCATTATGAGACAAACACCGGCTTTTATTCTGAGTTCAATCCATTCGAACAGGCAGACTCACTATACCGTTTGTACAGTATAAATGCACCTGAAGTTGATTATTTCAGGATCATTCGTATGGCAGTATGGTCAGAAGAGAACAAAAAGTATGACAAGGCACTGATTTATTACAGCAAAGCATTGGAAATTGATCCTGCGGATCCTTTTCTGCGAAAGCAAATAGATGAGCTCACCAGAAAATCGGAACGGAAAAGAAAAACTTTTTTCTTTCCCTGGATCGATTTCGAAAAATCATCGGCGCTGATCCTTGTGCTTGTGATTGTTATCATTTACTCTGCCCTTTCGATGATTATATTGCTTGTAATTATATTGTTTCATCGCAATTTGATGGAAAGGGAGGCAAGAAAGAGACAGGACCTGAAAGAAAGATACCAGGCTTTACTTATGGACTTTCTTTTCGAAGAGGAGGAGACAACAGAAGTGCCGGAAAAGATAAACGCCATCGCAGCAAACAGGTTTAACCGGGTGATACTTATGGAGGAGATGAGGGATCTTACTGTAAACCTGTCGGGTGATGCTGCTGATAAAATGAGGGACTTGTACTATAAGTTAAATCTGAATGCAGATTCAAAAGCTAAGACTATGAGCCGGAAATGGCATATCAAGATTAAAGGCTTTCGTGAACTTGCTTTCATGAATGTAAAGGATGCCAATGAAGAGATTTTCAGATGCCTTGACAGCAGAAACGATATAATGCGCATGGAGGCTCAGCTTGCGCTTGTACGCCTGAATGACGACGACAGATTTTCATTTCTTGATCATCTCCAGAGACCATTTACAAAATGGGAACAGTTGAACGTGCACGAAATGATAGTCGGTCACAATCTTGAGGTACCTGATTTTGACAGGTGGCTGGTATCCGGCAACAAAACGGTAGTTATTTTCGCATTAAAGATGATCCGGGTATTTAAACAAAAAAGGTCATGGGAAAAGATTACTGAAAAACTTGATTGCGATGACCCTGAAATAAGGAAAACTGCTATTACAGTTCTTGGTGAACTAAGGATAAGGCGATCGGTCTCAAATCTTAAGAAGCTTTATAAGTATGAGGTTTATGAAAACCAGCTGGAGATATTAATTGCTCTTGGAAAGATTGCAGATGAGTCTGTTCTTGGATTCCTGGTGAAGGTAATCGATAAGGAAGATGATGTGCAATTACAGATCGAGGCTGCAAAAGCTCTCAGGGATATGGGCAAGAACGGGGAGAATGCTCTTCAGAAACTGATGGTTTCCGATTACAAGAATTACAAAATCATAATTAAGCACGTACTTGATAAACGTATCTGATATGCAGGAAATATTTCAGGCTTTAGGATGGTTGCTGAGCAATATAGTACTACTTATAACTTTAAGTATATTTCTGGCCTATGTTTTGCTTGCGGTTTTCTCAGCTTTTACCCTGAGGGTTTATCTGCGAAAAAACAGTTATGTAGATTATAATTCCATAATCCTTGCTCCGCTCACTCCCTCCATATCGGTGGTCGCTCCTGCCTTTAACGAATCAAAATCAATTGTTGAAAATGTGAGAGCTTTATTATCTCTCTATTACAACAATTTTGAAGTTATCGTTGTAAATGACGGTAGTACAGATAATTCGCTGAGCAAGGTAATTGAAGCATACGATCTTGAAAAAGTAAACTATTTCTTTGATTACAGAATTCCCTGTCAGCGTATAAGGGGTGTATATAAATCCAGGAACAGGTCGTTTCATAATCTTACGGTAATAGATAAAATAAATGGAGGCAAAGCTGATGCACTCAATGCTGGTATTAATGTGTCGCATAAGCAGTTAATTTGCAGTATTGATGTGGATTCGATAATGGAGCCGGATGCATTACTGAAAATGGTAAAGCCGTTCCTGGAGGAGACCGACAGGCGGGTAATCGGCACCGGGGGTGTTGTCAGGATAGCAAACTCATGCGATATCCAGGGTGGCCAGATTAAGAAAATTCATCTTCCGAAAAAATTTCTGGCAAGAGTCCAGGTTCTGGAATATACCAGGGCATTTCTTATGGGCAGGATGGCATGGGCCAGGCTTGACGGATTACTCCTGATCTCTGGAGCACTCGGCATGTTTGACAGGGAGGTTGTAATAAATGCTGGCGGATACAGCATAGAGACAGTAGGAGAAGATATGGAGCTGGTGGTAAGAATGAGAAGATATATGTCAGAAAAGAAAGAAAAATACAAAGTTACATATATACCTGATCCATTATGCTGGACCGAAGTACCATCTTCACTCAGGATTCTTGGGAGGCAAAGAAACAGGTGGACCAGAGGAACTGTTGAAACCCTGTTTACTCATAGGAAAATATTTTTTCGCCCAAAATACGGAATATTTGGAATGCTTGGATATCCATACTGGTTCTTTTTTGAATGGATGGCTCCTGTAATTGAATTCTTCGCCCTGCTGTTTTTTATTATCTATGCCATCTTTGGCAGCCCAAACTGGCCGTTCGTAATTCTATTGTTTACTTTTGTGTATACATTTGCAGTCTCACTTTCAATATGGGCAGTTTTATTTGAGGAGATGACTTTTCATAAATATGAGCGGAAAAGGGATGTTTTAAAGTTGATAGGTACAGCTTTTCTTGAACCTTTTTTCTATCACCCTCTTACAGTCCTCTGGGCCATTAAAGGGAACTGGGATTATATCAGGGGTAAAAAGGGATGGGGAAAGATGGATCGTGAAGGATTCAAAGACTCGTCGGCAGGTAAGGGAGAGGATAACAAACATTAGCGCTTTCGGGGTCTCGAAACATTTTTTAAGCAGGAAAAAGATCCAATGATAAGTAAACTTAGCAGGCTGATATTAAGAATGTGGGGCTGGAAGATGGCTGGTGAAATTCCCTCCCGGAAGAAGTATCTGATCATCGTAGCTCCGCATACAAGCAACTGGGATTTTGTTATTGGACAGCTATTTTATCTTGCCAACAGGATGAAGGCAAGAGTGATGATCAAAAAGGAGTTGTTCTGGTTTCCTCTCGGGTCATTACTATATTCGCTCGGAGGAATACCGGTCGACCGGCACAGAAAAACCGATATCGTAGACCAGATGATTGAAGAATTCAGCAATAATGAAACGTTTGTTCTTACAATTACGCCCGAGGGTACCAGGAAGCGGGTAACTGACTGGAAAACAGGGTTTCATAGGATTGCAACAGGTGCAGGTGTACCGGTGCTCCTTGGTTACTTTGACTATAAGAAAAAAGTTGTCGGTACTGGTGATTTTTTTTACCTGTCGGGTGACCTGGAAAAAGATATGAGGCGGATCAAAGGATTCTACACCAAAATTCATCCGAAATACCCTGAGAATTTCTCAGCTGGCATGACAGACTAATATCTTTCTGTCTCAGAAAAGAAAAAACCGATTTCCCGCAATGCATTCTGATCTCCGTCAGAAGCATGTATTGCATTCTCCCTCATCGAAAGTCCAAACATCCTTCTTATTGTTCCCGGGTCGGCCTTTGCTGGATCGGTGCTTCCTACTATCCGCCGCAGATCGGTAACTGCATTTTCCTTTTCAAGTATTGCAACTATTATGGGACCTTCTGACATCATATCGACAAGTGGCGGATAAAAATATTTGCCCCGATGTTCATTATAGAAATTCTCCGTTTGGTCCCTGGTTAACCTGGTCATTTTCATTCCTGCAATCCGAAATCCCGCCTTATTAAGCACTGCAAGTATGGCACCTGCATTGTTGTCACGAAGAGCATGAGGTTTGATTATTGTCAGAGTCTGGTTGGCCGCCATAATAATTTGTTTTGTGTGAAACTGAATACCGGTTTATTAGACAATACGTGTTCATTATAGTATTTGTTCATTCGTTGCCTGCTTTTGTATTTAAAATGGTATTTTCGCAAATTCAGAATGACACAAAACTAAGCAGGTTAAAAATAGTAAAATTTTGATTACGGACAATTTACGTTTTAAGAAAGAGGTCAACAGCCGGATTTCCGGGTCGGAAGAGATTGTTTTACTTAGCCATGTAAATCCTGACGGAGATGCTATCGGGTCGGCACTCGCTTTGTATCATTATTTCAGGAATAAGGGAAAGAAATGTACCGTTATAATGCCGAATGATTACCCTGACTACCTTAAATGGTTACCCGGAAGCGATGAGATAATAATATTTACCAAGGCTAAAAACGAGGCTGAAAATGTTTTGAACAGGGCCGGTATAATCTTCCTTCTGGATTTCAATTCCCCCGAAAGGGCCGGTAAGTTTATGGATATTTTACTGTCGGCAGATGCCTTTAAAATCATGATCGATCATCATCCTGATCCGACTGATATGGCTGATATTGCTTTTATCGACACTCTCTCGAGTTCAACCTCTGAACTGGTTTACAGATTTATTGAGAATACAGGTGATTTGGGCATGGCGGACAGTGATGTGGCTGCCTGTATCTATACCGGTATAATGTCTGATACAGGATCTTTCAACTATAACTCATCACAATCAGAAACTTACCGGGTTTTGTCGGAGCTATTAAAAAAAGGTATTGATAAGGACTATATCTATTCTATGGTGTACGATAACTTCTCTGAAAGCAGAATGAAACTTCTCGGGTATTGCCTTAATGAAAAGATGGTTGTTTTTCCTGAATATGGTGCTGCTTATATCAGCCTGACAATAGAGGAGAAAAAGAGATATAATTATATAAGGGGAGACTCCGAAGGATTTGTCAATTACCCTCTTTCTATCAAAGGAGTCGATTTTGTGGCATTTTTCATGGAGAATGATGACCATGTCAAGCTGTCTTTCCGGTCAAAAGGGAAATTTGACACCAATGTCTTTGCCTCTGAGAATTTTAATGGCGGGGGTCATATAAATGCTTCCGGAGGTGAATCAAAACAAAGTATTGGAGATACAATAAATAAATTTGTTGCTCTGTTACCTCAATATATAACTAAAGATACCTGATCAAATAAAAAACAGCAGGATTTGAAAAATACTTCAATATACTTTTTAATCATTTTTGCATTACTTGTGATTTCCTGTTCGGGTTCGGAAGGTGGGAATTCCGGTTCCGGAGACAGGCATGTCGTCGACAGGGAAGACATGGTCAGGGCCAATCAATTTCTTACCGGTAAGGACATGGAACTAATCGAAGCATTTGTAAAAAGAAGGAACTGGGATATTAAATATACAGGAACGGGACTGGGGTACGAGATTTATGAGAATGGATCCGGTGCACACGTAACAAGAGGAAGCAGTGTTACAATTGAATACACTGTAAGCCTTCTGGATGGAAGGATTTGTTACAGTTCAGAGGAAGACGGACCAATGACTTTCAGGGCAGGAAGAGGAGGTGTGGAAGCAGGTCTCGAAGAAGGAGTCCTGATGCTGAGAAGGGGTGATAAAGCCAGGTTGATAATACCGCCTTTTCTGGCTCACGGACTGATTGGAGATCAGAACAGGATACCTCCGAGGGCAGTAATTATATATGAGCTTGAAGTAACTGGTGTGTCCGGCAGTAATTAACATATTCAAAATGACACATGTGAATAAGGCCAATTACGATAAATATTCAGAACTGTTTATTGCAGTTGCTGGTTTTTTTATTTTGGTTTCTTTTTCTGGCTGCAGGGGTGAATCTGAGTATTTGGGATATACAAAGACCAGGTCAGGCATAAATTATAAATTGAACGTTATAGGAGAGGGTCAAAATACTCCCCAACCGGGAGATTATATTACAATTGATCTGTTTTACAGCACTGTCTGTGACTCTGTGTTCTTCTCAGGCAGACGAAAATTTCGACTTGAACAGCCGGCCTACCGCGGTTCGGCAGAAGAATGCTTCGCAATGCTTAGAACCGGTGATGAAGCTGATTTCATCATAAATGCATATGAGTTTTTCAACAAAACTGTAGGGGTTGCACCTCCGGGGTTTTTCGTCGAAGAGGATGACATAAAAATCTCTGTAATAATGATTGATATTCAGACTGAACAATCATACCAGCAGGAGAAGCAGGCATTTCTTAGCTGGATTGAAGATATTGGCGAATACGAAAGATTCAGGCTGGAGAGTTTTATAAAAAGCGAGCAGATTCCCGGAGAACCTGATCATTCAGGTTTGCATCGTGTTATGCTGAATGAAGGAACAGGAAAGAGAGTTGAAGCCGGAGATACTATCGAGATTCATTACGAAGGCAAATTTCTTGATGGCCGGTTTTTTGATTCGACACGTAAAACAGACCAGGTTTTTCAGTTCGTGTTCGGAGAGGAGATGCAATTGCTCCGGGTAGTTGAAAAGGCTGTTGGTTCTATGCGTGAGGGAGATAAGGCATTGATAATTATACCGTCTGATCTTGCATTCGGAAGCTCCGGGTCATCAACTGGAGTAATACCGCCATATTCCTCCCTGATATATGAAATCGAGGTTTTAACAGTAAGATGACAATGAATATAACAAAATAATCGTTTTATTTTGAATGAAGCTGCAACCATTAGGTCTTTAATGTTATCATATTATAAATTAATAACTCCAGGCAGAATATTTTTGCCGGAATTAACCCTGATAAACTAACCATATAATATAAATATCAATTTCAATTTAATATAGCATCAATATAAATATCAATATAATATAATATAATATAATATAATTATGAAAAAGTCATTATCAGTATTTGTTTCAGCAATCTTTTTATTTTCAGGTCTGTTTATATTTAATTCCTGTGATAAGGAGGATAAAAGAGTGGAAGAAGAGTTGATAAAATTGCAGCAGTATCTTGAAGACAATGGATATGCTGATCTGGAACCCACAAGCAGCGGTTTGTACTATGTTGTTCTTGAAGATGGAGACGGTCCGACACCTGAAATATCCGATTATGTGAATATTGAATTTACCGGATTCCTTGTTGACGGAACTGTATTTGAAACCAGCAGCAAGAGTATTGCTGAATTTAGAAATATTTTCCGTGATGACAAACTTTACGGACCTGCTAAATTTCACCTTGAGCAGCTTGGTATACAGGGACTCAGGGAGGGTATCATGATGATTAAGGAGGGTGGAAAATCCAGGCTGATAATTCCGTCCAAACTGGCTTTCGGATCTTCAGACCTTGGGATAATTGGGCCCTATTCGACAGTAATATATGATGTAGAACTCCTTGATGTAATTAGTGATCCCGAAGAGCATGAACAAAATCTTCTTGACCAGTATCTTGAAGATAATGATATTAGCATTGCACCAACCGAATCAGGCCTCTACTATGTTGAAACTCTTGATGGCTCGGGCGACCTACCGGGTTCCGGCTCAACTGTTACGGTTCACTACCAGGGTTATCTTCTTGACGGAAGGCTTTTTGATGAGAGTTCAACCGGTACCCCTCTTGTTGTTAACATGGGTGCAACAAACATCATACCCGGATTTATTGAAGGACTGAGTAAAATGAAAAAAGGTGCGGAGGCCACACTAATAATTCCATGGGATATTGCATATGGATCAGGTGGATCAACTGATGGAATAATTCCGCCATATTCTACACTTGTTTTTGATGTAAAGGTTGTTGATATACAGTAACTGATTGCATAATTATATTTTAATAATACTGGCGGGTTCGTCCTGCCGGATCCTGACAATTAAACATACCAATGAGAAGAGATCTTATTATAAAGTTATTAGCTCCCGTAATGGCAGTGATGGTTTTTTTTTCCTGTGATGATGGTTCCGATAATCTGAATAAGGAAAAAGAATTACGGCTTTTAAAGCAGTACCTGGAAGCAAATAATATCACTGTCGAGCCTGAAAGCAGCGGATTATATTATATTCTCTCTAAGGAGGGAAGTGGAACAAATCCCGGAATCAATGACTGGGTGATAATCCGCTATACGGCAAGATTGATAAACAACCGGATATTTGATACTACCGACGAATCTACTGCCATTTCAAATAATATCTATTCAACATCCATATTATACGGAGACAAACGTATGGAAATCCAGCAAATGGGCTTAACGGGAGTCCGGGAGGGATTGCTTCTTATGAAAGAAGGAGGACGGGCATCCCTTATAATACCTTCGTTTATTGGTTATGGAAGCGATGGAATGGGTAGTGTTCCCGGATATACAACACTTATATATGACATTGAGCTCTTAAAGGTAATTACCGATGCTGAAGCCTACGAACAGCAGATGATAGATGAATATATTGCTGGTTATGCCGATTCAACACACCTCACATATGAAAAGCATGAAAGTGGAATGTATTATATAGAACTTCAGGAAGGAACAGGAGAAGGCTTTACTGATGAATCTGAAAAGGCCAGTGTTTATTATACGGGCGCGCTTACCGACGGCAGGGTGTTTGATTCTAATATAGGGGGCAACCCGTTTATTTTTGACCTGGGTGCTGACAAGACCATTCCGGGATTTGAGGAGGGTGTGAAATTATTGAAGATTGAGGGGCGATCGCGTATAGTGCTTCCTTCATCAATAGCCTACGGAGAGGAAGGATCGGGTGACAAGATTCCGGGGTATACCCCGCTTGTATTTGACCTGAGGCTGGTGGATATTCAATAGTCCGCTGATTATCTGTGACCCTGGATTATAAAAATTGCCGGACGCTTATGTATGTCCGGCATTTTTAGTGACCACCGGTGAACAGGCAAGGTTAATATGAACTCAGATGCAAGAGTAATATCTGAAGCAATGCATAGAAGTGTTGCCGGTTTGCAAACGGATATAATAGTTTCCAGCATCTGCATATTCCTGTAAGGAGTTTCCATAAATATCTGGGAAGCACCACATTCAACGGATGTTCGTTCTATCTTTTTTAGCATTCTGGCTCTCTCATTGCTTTTGACGGGCAGGTATCCATGAAAAGTGAAATTCTGGCCATTGAGACCCGAAGCCATAAGGGCAAGTATAATTGAGGTAGGACCAGTGAGAGGGATAACCCGGATTCCGGATTCATGGGCAATTGCAACTATCCTGGAACCGGGGTCTGCAACACACGGAGCTCCGGCTTCTGAAAGCAACCCGGTGTCATTCCCTGATTCAGCATATCCAAGAAAACCAAAAAGCTCGTCGTCTGCAGTGTGTTTGTTGAGTATTGAAAAAGTTATGTCATCAATCCTAACCGGCGAACCGGCCTTTTTCAGAAACCGCCTTGCAGTCCTTGCATCCTCCACGATATAATGCTTTAGTCTTCCCAGCAATGAGATAACTGATGCGGGAAGGACCCCGGAGGGAGTGGTATCGCCAAGCAGGGTAGGAATGAGGTAAAGATTGCCCTTCATTATGGTATATTACTCAGATGTGCCCTAGATTATCCGGTAAAAATAATCAATCTCCTGAAAATAGTATGGTGATTACAGAATATTAAGTTGGGTTATAATTCAAGCCAGGCATTAAAAAATAGCACAGGCTGCAAAAACTATCCTGATAAAAAACCGAATTCCCGTTTTGATAGTAGCCGAAACATTGATTATTATTGTAGTCCTTTGTTAGTGGTAAATAAATCAACTATTTTTAATCTTTAAATAAACCGGAAAATAAATTGAAAGTTACTTTTTTAGGCACAGGAACTTCTCAGGGTGTACCGGTAATTGCATGCCCCTGTCCGGTATGTATGTCGGCTGATAAGAAAGATAAAAGGCTTCGGACATCTGTTTTTATCGAAGAACAGGATAAGAAGATTATTATAGATACCGGGCCTGATTTCCGTCAGCAAATGCTAACGGCAAATATCAAGGAACTGGATGCGATATTGTATACGCATGACCACAAAGATCATATTGCCGGACTGGATGATGTAAGAGCATTTAACTTTATCCTTCAGAGGCCTGTAGACGTGTTTCTTGAGGAGAGGGTAAAGCCTGCCATTAAAAGAGAGTTCTCCTATATTTTCGCTGAGAATAAATATCCTGGCGTACCTCAGATTAATCTTAATACAATCGATGATTTTTCTTTTGAAGTGTCAGGCATAAAAGTCACGCCCATCAGGGCATTTCACTATAAACTGCCGGTACTTGGTTTCCGGATAAGAGACTTTACTTATATAACAGATGCCAACTACCTGCCCGAGGAGGAGAAAGAGAAGATTATAGGAAGTCAGTTTATCGTTGTTAATGCTTTAAGAAAGCAGAAACATATATCACATTTCTCATTGCCTGAGGCGGTGAAACTTATAAATGAATTCGGGCCACGACGGGGTTTTATCACCCATATCAGTCACCAGATGGGACTACACGAAGAAGTTCAGAAAGAGTTGCCTCCCAATATCCGGCTTGCTTACGACGGACTGGTACTGGATATATAATGCGTTTCTTGTTGATAGTTAAAAGGCTGACGAATATCATTAAAATTTTCACATAAAAAAGTCAAATTTACATAACTTTACAAAGTTAATACAAACTTTATTAAATGCCTGTTACACAATGAATTTACTGGATAGAATTAAAATTAATGCAAGGCAGTACGGAAAAAGGATTGTTTTGCCGGAAGGGACAGAGGAGAGAACATTAAAAGCTGCAGATATCCTTGCAGCTGAAAATATTGCCAGGATAATCCTGCTGGGAAGCCCGGAGGCTATATTATCGGAGGCAAAAAAATTTAATCTGTCCAATATAGATAAAACAACGATTATTGATCCCAAAAACCATCCGGACAAAGAGAAATATATTGAAATGATGGTTGAGCTTCGAAAGCACAAAGGTTTGACAACTGATGAGGCATCAAAATTAATTGAAGATCCGCTTTACCTGGCAACATTAATGATAAAAGCCGGAGATGCTGATGGTGAAGTGGCAGGTGCGATGAATTCTACAGGCGATGTTTTACGACCTGCATTTCAGTATGTCAAAACAAAGCCGGGAATAAGCGTGGTATCGGGTGCATTTATAATGATTTTGCAGGACAAGGAATATGGCGATGATGGATTGCTGGTTTTCGCCGACTGTGCCGTACATCCTGACCCCACCGAGTCTGAGCTGGCTGAGATAGCCGTTGCCACTGCAGGAACTACCAGGTCAATCGCCGGATTTGAACCCAGGATTGCGATGCTAAGCTTCAGTACAAAGGGCAGTGCCAGTCATCCGATGGTTGATAAGGTTGTTAACGCTACACGCATCGCAAGGGAAATGGCGCCTGAACTCCAGATAGACGGAGAGCTGCAGGCAGATGCAGCTATTATTGAAAAAATCGGACAGAGCAAAGCACCAGGAAGCAGTATAGCAGGCAATGCCAATGTTTTGATATTCCCTAACCTGGAAAGCGGGAATATTGCCTACAAGCTTGTCCAGAGACTGGCAAATGCCGAAGCCATCGGGCCTGTATTACAAGGCATGGCTGCTCCAATAAATGATCTTTCCAGGGGTTGTTCAGTAAGCGATATCGTAAACCTTGTTGCTATAACAGCTAACCAGGCTTCAGGAAATTAATACTAAGCGAAACTATAAAAATAAGAAAATGGCTCAAGCAAATGTTGAACCGATTGAACAATACGGTTTAAGTCAAAAAGACAGGCCCAAAACACTTTTTTCCAAAGTTGGGATAGTAGGGTGTGGTAGTGTGGGACAGGCAATTGCCCGGATTATCAGTTGTCGTGGAATTGAAGTTGTATTTATTGAATTATCAGAAGATCTTATCAATCAGGCGGTCGATTCCATTAGTTGCCAGCTGGACCGGATGATTCAGCGATGGGGCATGACTCCCGGAGAAAAAAGGAGCATAATGTCGAGGATAAGGGGAACCCTTGATTATAAGGATTTGTCGGATTGTGACCTGGTAATAGAGGCAATCCTGTCTAAAAGCAGGGAAGACAGTGTTGGTGTTCGTAAGGAGGTATTCAGAAGGATTGAAAAATTTGTTAGTCCGGAAACAATAATAGCCACCAATTCTACTACACTGGTTATTACTGAGCTGTCGTCTGAGCTTGAACATAAAGAGAGGTGCGTGAGTCTTCACTTTTCAACCACATCTCCTGACGCCGCAATCCTCGAGGTTGCAAGGGGACTCTATACTTCCGATGAGGCTTATGATAAGGTTTTGACTTTCGGAAAACTGCTGAGCAAAGTAGTTATACCGGTAGAGGAATCGCCTGGATTGATAAGCGTAAGAATGTTGGTAGTACTGATAAATGAGGCATGCCAGATACTAGTTGAAAGTGTTGCAACAAAAGAAGATATAGATCTTACGATGAGCAGCAGTCTTTCAACCAGGCAGGGTCCTTTCGAAATGGCTGATCGTATAGGACTGGACAGGGTATTAAGATATATGAACAACCTTTATAGTGAATTTGGTGATATCAAATATAAAGCCAACCCCATAATTAAAAAGCTTGTAAGAGCTAATCAGCTGGGAAGAAAAACAGGCAAAGGCTTTTACCAGTACGATGCCAACGGCAACCGTATCAAAGCCAGTCCGATCCTTTAGTATTGGAATAAACCTGAATTGCTGACACGTATAAATGTAAATAGTCAATAAAGAATAATACTATTAAAATATAAATTAAAAGTTACACCAAATGAAGGTAATGGTTTTGAACTGCGGAAGTTCGTCAATAAAATATCAGCTATTCAATATGGAAAGCAAGGAAGTGCTTGCCAAGGGAATTGTTGAAAAAATCGGCCTGAAAGGATCTTTTATGAAACTGGAGAAACAGTCGGGCGAAAAATTCAGGTTTGAAGGAGAGATACTGGATCACCAGATAGGAATAGAATATATACTTGGGGTTCTTACAAGCAAAAAACACGGGTGTCTTGGCAGTCTTGACGAAATTGATGCAGTAGGCCACAGGGTTGTTCAGGGAGGCGAAAAATTCCAGGACAGTGTTTTTATTAACGAGTCAGTGTTTGAAGAGATAGAGAAGTATTGTGATCTGGCACCCCTCCATAACCCGGCTAATCTAAAGGGAATAGTGGCAATGCGGACTCTGATACCTGGAATCAGGCAGGCAGCAGTCTTCGATACCTCATACCATCAGACTATGCCTGATTATGCCTATATGTACGGCATCCCCTATTCACTTTATACAAAATACGGGATAAGACGCTATGGATACCATGGAACAAGTCACCGTTTTGTTGCAAAAAAGGCGTGTGATTTTCTTGAAGTAGATATTAATAAACAAAAGATCATATCATGTCACCTTGGTAACGGGGCATCTGTTACAGCAATAAATAAAGGCAAGTCTGTCGATACTTCGATGGGTTTCACCCCGGTTGAAGGGTTGATAATGGGAACAAGGACCGGTGACCTTGACCTGGGTGTTCTTACTTATATACTTGATAAGGAAGATATCGGATTAAGCTCCGTCAATACCATAATAAATAAACAGAGCGGGATGCTCGGGGTCACTGGTATCTCATCCGACATGAGGGAGATTGAACTTGAAGCCGAAAAAGGAAACAAACGGGCAATTCTCGGATTGCAAATGTATGATTACAAGGTTAAAAAATATATTGGTGCCTATGCAGCAGCACTTGGCGGAGTTGATATACTTATCTTCACCGGTGGTATTGGTGAGAATGCTGATACAACACGCAGAGGAGTTGCTTCAGATCTCGGTTTCCTGGGACTTGAGCTGGATGATTCAATTAATACCGGACTCAGAGAGACAACTAAAGTGATAAGTAAAGCGGATTCCAGGGGTACTATAATAGTTGTTACAACTGACGAAGAACTTGTTATTGCAGAAGATACTCAAAGGATTATTCAGGAGATGAACTAAGGATATGCAGCTTAATAATCTTCAACAGATATTCAATCTGCTTGACGGAAAACCAAAAAGAAATCTGGTGGCAGCCTGGGCTGTTGATTCACATACCATTAAGGCTGCCGCAGAAGCAGTTGAGATGGGATTTACTGAAGCAACGCTGGTTGGGGATGAAACCCTTATTTTGGACGAATGCAAAAAACATAACCTTGACCCGGGCATATTCAATATTGTACACGAATCAACAGAAAATTCCGCTGCTGTCAGATCCGTTAGGCTGATAAATGATCAGCAGGGAAATTTGTTGATGAAAGGCAATCTGAGTACTGACAAGTACATGCGTGCAATACTTGACAAGGAATACGGACTCATGGACCGGGGGGCGATACTAAGCCATGTAACGGTAATCAAAATTGCAGATTACCACAAACTTCTTATTATTGGTGATGTAGCGATTATACCCTTGCCGGATCTTAAACAAAAAATTGCGATTGCCAATTACCTGATCCGGACAGCCCACGCATTGGGGATAGAGCAGCCAAAACTAGCCCTGCTGGCAGCTACGGAGCAGGTTATGCCTGGAATGCCGGCATGCATGGATGCTGCGATTATTAGTAAAATGGCTGAGCGAGGTCAGATCAGAGGGGCACTTGTCGACGGTCCCCTGTCCATGGACCTGATAACAAGTATGGATTCAGTTAAGATAAAGGGGGTAATAAGTAACGTGGCAGGTGATGCAGACTGTATTCTTTTCCCAAATATTGAGGCAGGAAATGTTTTTTATAAAATTAATGCCCAACACGGAAACAGTGAGCAGGCGGCAATTATTGCAGGTGCGAGGGTGCCGGCTGTGTTATCGTCGCGGGGAGATAGCACTTCTACAAAACTATATTCAATAGCGCTTGCAGCCATGCTGGCAAACTGAATTGGGAATATCCGGTTCCGGAAATCATAATGCAATGGAAAATATCAGGATACTGGCTATAAATCCGGGCTCTACATCAACAAAAGTAGCCGTCTACAATAACACAAAATCTGCATTTCTGAAGAATATAAAGCATTCGGCCGAAGACCTTTCCGGATTTTCGCGAATAACGGATCAGTATGAATTCCGGAAAAAATTCATTATCGACGAACTTAAGGATGCAGGAATTGATATTACTTCCGTAAATGCGGTAATAGGAAGGGGTGGATTAGTGAAGCCGATACCCTCCGGCGTCTATGAGGTCAATAAGGCAATGCTTGATGATCTTAGAAAGGGATATCTTGGAGAACATGCCAGTAATCTCGGGGGCTTGATAGCCAGCGATATTGCCGGCACCATACCTTCTGCAAGGGCATTTATAGCCGATCCCGTAGTTGTTGATGAACTCCAGGATGAAGCAAGAATTGCCGGCCATCCACTGTTTGAGCGCAGGTCGATATTTCATGCCCTCAATCATAAAGCAATAGGCAGGACCCATGCAGAGTCGATCGATAAACAGTATGACGAACTGAATTTGATCATAGCACATCTGGGTGGTGGTATCTCTGTTGGTGCTCATAAAAAAGGCCGGGTGATTGATGTTAATAATGCACTTGACGGGGAGGGTCCTTTCTCGCCAGAGAGATCAGGAACCCTTCCGGCAGGATGTCTTGCCAGGATATGCTATGACAGCAAGTATTCGCTGGAAGATGTTATGAAAATAATTACTGGCCGTGGCGGCTTCATGGCGTATTTCAACACAAATGACGCATATGAAATTGAGATAAGGGCAAAAGATGGTGACCCGAAAGCCATCTTGATACAGAATGCCATGTCATACCAAATAGGTAAAGAGATAGGAGCGATGTCTGCAGTCCTGAAAGGAGAGGTTGATGCAATAATTCTCACAGGAGGCATTGCACATAACCCGTTGCTGGTCTCATACGTACGTGACATGGTTGCCTATATTGCACCTGTCGTTATCTATCCGGGGGAAGATGAAATGAAAGCTCTTGCAATGAATGTTCTGATGGTGCTTACGGGTAAAATGCAGGCCAAAGTCTACCGGTGATCATGGAGTTGAGACAGAAACCGGCAGGGTTTTTCCATTGAAAAACCGGTGGCCTGAAACCATGAACTGACCAATAAATTCAGCAATTTCTTCAGCCTTTAGCGGAGCCTTAATTCCGGGGAATGCCTCCTCCAGCATTTCAGTCTGCGCAGCGCCAAGTGCCAGGCAATTAACCTTTATATTTTTCTCCTTAAATTCTTCGGCAAGACATTCGCTAAGGCATGCAAGTGCTGCCTTGCTGGCACTGTAGTAGGAGAGTCCGGCAAATTTGGAACTACCCTGAAATCCGCCCATGCTGCCAATATTCACGATATGTGATGTGGTTTCACCACCCATTAGAGGTAACAATTGTTGAATAACCGCTGCAGCAGAAAAGAAATTGGTGTCAAAAATCTGACTCGCTTCCTCCCGGGAAAATTCGCCGAACTTTTTATTGATTAAAAGACCTGCGTTGTTGAGAATAACATCTACTCTCTGAAACTGCTCAATAACAGCATTATGCAAAACCTGATCTCCGTAATTCAAAGCTGAAATATCCAGTTCCATTATTTCAAACTCATTGCCGGATTTCATCCTGGCACACTCTTTTCTGAGGTTTGTAAGGGCAACAATATTTCTTGATACACAAAACAAATTGTGGTTTTGAACCGTTAAATGCCTTACTACCTGAAATCCAATGCCACGGCTTGCACCAATTATTACTATATTGAGTCCCATAAGACTATTTTTTGGCCTGGTTTTTGAAAGTTTGTGCAATATAATATATATTACTGAACATAAAAATCATTGTTTTACTTTAAAATTTAGTAAAAGTCTCATGATTAAACGCTTAAATAGAAACTGCCTGTTAACGGTTATACTGTTTCTGGCTTTTATGTCCATTAACAATGCCTACGGACAATTCGTTGACGATGATCTCTATACAAAGAGGCATTTTTACGGGTTCAATATCGGAGTTGATTTGGGACTGATAAATCAGTTTGAAGGATCTCCTTTGATTGGTTACAGGATTACCCCGAGAATCCATGCAGGTGTTGGGGGGAAATACCAGTATTATTATGATAAAAGAGTAGGTAATGTATTTAAAGGTCATATTTTCGGACCTCTTGTGTTTACAGATATAATTGCAATTAGGAGCCTTGATGAACTAATGCCATTCAGGTTCATTGACGGCTCTGTAGTACTGCATGCCGAAATGAATTATCTGAATCTTCCCACCGAATATTTTGCCATGCCCGATGAACATCCCGGAAGTAAACGTTTTTTTCGTCCTACCTGGCTTGCAGGTGCAGGATTGCAAAGGAAGGCAGGTTCTGAAAGTTTCCTGCAGATAATGCTGATGTTTGATTTTTCAGATCATTCACCCAGAGTTTATTCCAACCCGGTTCTGCGATTTGGGTTTTTATTCTGATGCAACACTAACAAATATAAATCACACGCCCGTATTTTTGCAGTTAGAGAAGAATAGGAAAAAGAAAAAGCTCCTTGAAAAAGGAGCTTTTTTGATGCTGATCTAAATATATTTTTTATTAGAATTTTATTCAGCAGTTTTAACATTTGTAGCCTGAGGGCCTCTTTTGCCGTCAGAAATATCGAACTCAACTTCCTGTCCTTCTTCCAGAACCCTGAAGCCTTCACGTTCAATACCGGTGTAATGCACAAAAACGTCGTTACCTTCTTCGGTTTGAATGAAACCATAGCCTTTAGCCGAATCAAACCATTTTACTTTGCCTTTCATGATAAAAAGAATTAAATTAAAAATAAATTATTAATGAAACATCTTACAAATATCAGTTTTTTTTTTTAGCTTATCAATTATTTTCACATAAATACATATAATTAAACATTTTCAATATTTGTTATGTTTATTTATTAATGGTCCAAAAATTAAATATAATACTATATAATCATAGATTATCAATCAAAA
>SKND01000345.1 GCA_007120695.1 Bacteroidales bacterium
AGGCTGGTAATAGTCCCTGACGGGATACTGGCCTACATCCCTTTTGAGTTATTATTAACATCTTCAGAGAATAATGAAACCGGACAGTACAGGAATCTTCCCTATCTGCTTAGAGACTATTCGGTCTCGTACAACCATTCTGCAACGTTATGGAGGGAAAGCCTTAACATAAAGACCGGAAGGGGTGGCAGGGTTCTTGCCATGGCACCCGATTATAAATTTAATCAATTGCCGGAAGAGGGGGCACTAATTAACCGTCAGTACTACAGAAATATGCTGGTGCCACTTCCCGGTGCAAGAGAAGAGGCATTGAAAGTGGCAGAAATTACCAAGGGTGATGTTCTTCTGGAAAAGGAGGCTACAGAATCCAGGTTTAAGCAGGTTGCGGGTGATTACAGTATTCTTCATTTTGCCATGCACACACTGCTCGATGATGAAAACCCCATGTATTCAAAACTTGTCTTTTCCGACACCCCGAATGATGAAGAAGACGGTTTTTTAAATACCCATGAGATATATAACCTTGATCTGATTGCAGGGCTCGCTGTTCTTAGTTCATGCCGGAGCGGTTACGGTACGCTGAGGCGTGGTGAAGGCGTTATGAGCCTGGCCCGTGGTTTTCTTTATGCCGGTGTTCCGTCAATCGTGATGACCAATTGGGAGGTGGAAGATAAGTCCGGCGCCGAAATAATGATCAGTTTTTATAAATACCTCCTTAAGGGGTACAGGAAAGATGAAGCATTAAGACTGGCACGAATAGATTTTCTTGATAATGCCGATATGCTAAGGGCACATCCCTATTTCTGGGGGGCATATGTCTGCATTGGAAACCCTGATGAGCTTTTCAGCTCACACAGGCACTATTACCCAATCATCACCTTCATATCTCTTTTGCTGGTTATGCTGCTGATAGTTTGGCGGGTCGGCTTCAGGAATAACTAAGATTCGTCGTTCTCCTGCTCCCTTTTTTTCAAATCCTGGTATTCCGGATCTTCGTTTATCATTTTCATTAGATTCTGCATACACAGATATTTCTTCCTGCGGGCATACTCCTCACCGGAGTATCTCATTTTTTGCGATATCTCCCTGAAGGACCTCTTTTTAAAGAACATTTTCAGAACTCTTTTGCAATCACCCGGCATCTTACGGTGGTTTCTCTGGTAGATCTTTTCATACTGGCTGGCAATAAACTGTTCATACTCTTTCTTCCCCGGATTGTCATGAGATGAATCATGCTCATGCATTTCAGCAGAGGCAGCATCAGATTCTACTACATATTTATCTGTTACGGCTGAACCTTCATTTTCGGCCTGATCGGGATTATCTGCTACACCATAAGTGCCATCAGAAGCATCCAGTTTATTCTCATCAAATTGTGATGATCCATATCCGGTCCTTATGTTATTCTGGCGAAACCAGATGAACCTGCATAAAACAATAAAATAGTTATGAAAAGAGGATTCTATTTTCAATTTATCATTTCTCAGCCGGTTGAATATAATAATAAGGGCTTCCTGAAAAAGGTCCCGGGCATCCTGTTCACCCCCCCCGTTCTTAACAACTATACGCAGTACCTGGGGGAAGTAATCCTTGTACAGGTATTCCAGTACACTATCCTTTCTGTTCTTGATACCATTAAGAATAGTTTTATCGGAATACTTTTCCACGTGCCTTTTATTTGAGAATGTTAATTTTGTTTCCAAACCTAAATTAAATTAAGGTATTCCCCAAAATATTAGTGGAAATTTTCTCCGAAACCACATTTAATATGGCTTTTCAGATTTTTTATATTTAATTTGATGTTGCTAATTCTGCAGCTGGCACTATGGATTGTTGAAAAAAGCTTGTAATCATTCCCTGAATGGAATTAAACAAATAAGAAAATGGATACATCAGTTATAGGTGATACACTTAGAGAATGGTTTATTACAATTGGACTGTCATATGAAAATGCTGTCTTGCTTAAAACACTGATAATAGTCGGCCTCATAATCATTCTCGCCTGGCTGGCCAATTACATTACAAGAAAGTTGCTGCTTGCCTATATCAGAAGATGGATTAAACGCAGTAAAACAGTCTGGGATGATTTTCTGCTTGAGCAGAAATTTCTCGACCGGCTTGCCAATTATGCCCCCGCCCTGGTTCTGTATCATGCCATTCCTGCCGCACTGGCCAACTATCCCGACACCGTCACTTTGATTCAGGCTGTGATATCTGTTATAATGATACTGCTTGCCATACTGGTGATCGATGCGTTGCTGAATGTGCTGCAGGCAATTTACAATACGTTCCCTATTTCAAAGGATGTTAACATCAGGGGATATGTCCAGGTTATCAAAATAGTTGTTTATTTTATCGGTATAATCCTTACCCTTTCTGTATTACTGGGCAGATCTCCGCTGGTTTTTCTTGGCGGACTCGGTGCTATGGCCGCTGTACTGCTGCTGGTGTTCCAGGACACAATTCTCGGTTTTGTTGCCAGTATCCAGCTTTCGGCAAATAACATGGTTAAGGTCGGCGACTGGATCGAAATGCCAAGCCGCAATGCCGATGGTCCCGTAATAGAGATAACCCTTAATACTGTGAAAGTCAGGAACTGGGACCAGACAATAACAATGGTGCCTACCTATGCGCTTGTAAAAGAATCTTTTTATAACTGGCGCGGCATGTCAGAATCGGGTGGAAGGAGGATTAAGCGCTCGATAAATATTGATATGAAATCCGTCGGCTTCTGTACACCAGAAATGATTGATAAGTTTGGCAGGATAAAAGTCCTGAAAGGCTACATAAAGGATAAGGAAGAGGAGATGAGAAAGTACAACGACGAACACGATATAGAAGAATCGGTTGTGGTAAATAAGAGGCGCCAGACCAATATAGGGGTTTTCAGGAAGTATGTTGAACTTTACCTCAGGAATCATCCCAAGATTCACCAGGAGATGACCTTTCTTGTCCGTCATCTTCAGCCAACTCCAACTGGTATTCCCATTGAGATATATGTTTTCAGCAAAGAGCAGGCATGGCCGGTATACGAAGCCCTCCAGGCTGATATCTTTGATCATATTCTCTCTGTTGTTCCTGAATTCGGCCTCCGGGTGTTCCAGAATCCCTCGGGAGAGGATTTTCAGAGACTTTTGAATTAGTGCCTGTCCGGACACTGACTTTACAGACAGACTCTGACCTTTAGCGGACAGACCTTTGCCTTAAAACTTCATAAATAAGTACCGAAGCGGCTGCAGATACATTAAGCGAGCTTATTTTGCCGAGAACAGGTATCCTTACCATGGTATCGGATAATTCAATCAGGGCAGGAGAGATGCCCTGATCCTCAGAACCCATTATCAGCGCAACCGGACCCTCAAGATCAGCCTGATGATACAGCTCTCCCTCTTTCTCGCTGGCCGCCACAATCTTCAGTCCGCTCTCTTTGAGAAACCTAACGCTGCCGGCGAGGTTTTCGGACCGGCATACCGGGATAGTGTGAAGTGCTCCGGAAGAGGTTTTAAGAGCATCAGCACCAATCATGGCACCACCTTTTGAGGGTATAAGTATGGCATGAACACCGGCACACTCGGCGGTTCTTGCAACAGCCCCGAAATTCCTGACATCCGTAACACTGTCCGCTACAAGAATAAAAGGGACCTCACTATGCTCATAAAGGGTTGGTATTATATTTGACAGGTTATAGTATGTAATTTCTGAAATCATGGCAATTACACCCTGATGGTTTATCCGGCTGATTCTATTGAGTTTTTCAACAGGCACAAATTGAAAAGGTATGTCCTGCCTCTTCAGCAGGTTCATCAGCGAATGCGCAAGATCTCCTTTCAGACCGGCTTTAAAAAACACTTTCTCAAGTTCCCTGCCTGCTTCAACTGCCTCAATTACCGGTCTTAATCCAAATATGATATCTTTTCGCATTTGATTTTTTATTAGAGTTACTTGCGGGTTCTGATAAATGCCTGGTTTTCACGAGTCTTTCTCTGAACGGAGTTTGTCAGCCTTAATATTCAGCTTCTCCCACTTATCCAGTTCACTGCCAAGTTTCTGCTTCTTCCGTTCATACCTTGAAAAGAAATCCTGTTCCAGCTTCATCAGTGTATCTTTATCAGGAGACTCAAGCATGGTGTTCATTTCGGCAATCTCTTTTTCAAGCTCATTTATAATACTCTCTGAGCGCCTGATGCTGTTTTCCATTTTCCGGATCCCTTTCTCCATCTCTTTTCTCTGTTCCCACGTCTTCTTGTTATCAATGCCCGGTTTGGGTTTATCCGGTTGTTTTGGTTTCTCTGCCTTTACCTCGAGTGACTGGAGAGATTCAAGTTTTTTCTTCTTAAGAAAATCATATATCCCTCCTATATTCTCTTTTGCCCTCTTGTTCCGGAATTCATACACTTTGGTAACGAGGCCGTCAAGAAACTCCCTGTCGTGCGACACAATAACCAGTGTGCCATCATATTTGACCAGTGCCTGCTTAAGCACATCTTTGGAGTGCATATCGAGGTGGTTTGTCGGTTCATCCAGTACCAGGAGGTTATAAGGCTCCAACAGCAATTTTGCGATTGCAAGCCTTGACCGCTCTCCGCCCGATAGTACCTTTACCTTTTTATCCACCGCCTCACCACCGAAGAGGAACGCACCAAGAATATTCCTGACCCTGGTCCGGATCTCACCGGTAGCAATATCGTCAATGGTCTGGAAAACCGTCTTTTCATTGTCAAGTAACTCATCCTGGTTCTGGGCAAAATATCCGATCCGCACATTATGGCCAGTCTTCATTTCGCCCTCAAAAGGTATTTCTCCCACCAGTATCCTTGAAAGGGTTGTTTTTCCTTCTCCATTACGGCCTACAAAAGCTATTTTCTCCTGCCTTTCAATTACCATGTCTACCCCTTCAAGCACTTTATTGCTGCCGTAGCTTTTGCACAGGTTCTTTATTTCGGCCACAATGCTCCCTGCCCTGGGAGCCGGGGCAAAACGCACATTAATGGTTGCAAGGTCCTCCTCGTCAACTTCTAAAATATCCAGTTTGTCAAGCTGCTTGATCCTCGACTGCACCTGCACTGCCTTGGTGGCCTTATACCTGAAACGCTCAATGAACTGTTCTGTATCCCCAATTAGCTTTTGCTGGTTCCGGTAAGCAGCCATTTGCTGTTCACGCCTTTCAGCTCTCAACTCAACATATTTTGAATAGGTTGCCCTGTAATCATAAATTTTTCCGAGTGATATTTCAATTGTCCTGTTCGTAACATTATCAAGGAATGCCTTGTCGTGAGATATCAGGATCACGGCGCCGGGATAGTCCCTCAAAAACTCCTCAAGCCATTGGATCGATTCAATATCAAGATGGTTGGTAGGCTCATCCAGGAGGAAAATGTCGGGTTTTTGAAGTAGCAGTTTTGCAAGCTCAATACGCATTCTCCAACCGCCGCTGAACTCCGATGTCTGCCTTCCGAAATCTCTGCTGCCGAACCCAAGTCCGGTAAGTGTTTGTTCTACATCTGCATGGATACTTCCTCCCCCGATCATCTGATAACGCTCGGTAGCTTCAGAAAGCCTGCTTATCAGTTTCAGGTAATCATCCGACTCGTGATCTTTTCTTTCTGCAAGCTGGTTGTTTATTTTGCCGAGCTCCTTCTCCAGCTGTAAAACCTCCGAAAAAGCCGATATAGCTTCATCGAATACCGTTTTACCGTCCTGGTGGACCATCTGCTGTGGTAAGTATCCTATGCTGGCATCATCAGGAACAACCACCTCTCCCTCTTCCGGAACAACACTTCCATTGATGATCCTCAATAATGTTGTTTTCCCGGCCCCGTTCTTTCCAACCAGTCCAATCCGGTCCCGCTGGTTGATCTGAAAGGATATTCCGCTGAAAAGCTCAAATCCGCCGAAATGAACTGCCACCTGGTTAACTGATATCATAATAATTTTGTTTCAGGGCCACAAAGATAAGCAATAACATAAAATTTTTGCCAGATGAAGCGCCATGTTAACAAAGTCTCGTAAAATAGTATCTGAAAATCATGAACAATGACCTGCGGCCGAATGCACATCTTTTATTATTCTCCTTTACCAGAATAAAGCAGATGGGGGGTCTCATCTGAATTGAAACGCTGCCGATATTTTAGTTGCACAATATAATTAATTGATTACTAACTTTGCCTGCCGCACCGGTAATCGGACCCCGGTTTTATTGTGTCCGGGAAATAGAATAACGAATCTATGAGAAAGAAAAGAGCGCATCCCCTCCTTACTGATGTTCAGATTACCGGTATTGCTGCTGAAGGTAAGGCAATCGGAAGACACGATGAGAAGGTGGTATTCGTGCCGTTTGCGGCACCGGGCGATATTGCCGATATCCAGGTAACCAGGAAGCGGCGAAAATACATGGAGGGGCGCATAGTCAATCTTAAACAGAGGTCGGGATCCCGCAAAGAACCTTTTTGTGAGCATTTCGGCATTTGTGGTGGTTGTAAATGGCAGCATATCTCATATGAGGAGCAGCTTCAGTTCAAGCAGCAGCATGTGCTCGACCATTTTACCAGGATAGGAAAGCTTGAACTGCCTGAGCATGAACAGATATTGCCTTCTCATAAATCCCGGTATTACAGGAATAAGCTGGAGTTTACTTTTACCAGCAGGCGCTGGATGACTGATGAGGAGGTTGCATCGGGTGAAGAGATTGGTGAATTCAGGGCTGCAGGATTCCATATTCCCGGCCGGTTTGACAAGGTGCTGGATATTAATAAATGCTACCTGCAGCAAGAACCATCAAATTCTATACGTCTTGCCGTCAAGGAATACGCTTTGAGGAATGATCTTGAATTCTTCGACCTGTTGAAGCAGAGGGGTTTTTTAAGGACACTTATTATACGAACCAGCTCAACGGGCGAGGTAATGGTGATAGTAGTATTTTTTCGTGAAGAACGGGGGACAATAGAATCGCTTCTAAGCTGGCTTAAGGAACAGTTTCCCTCCGTCACCTCACTTATGTACGTGATCAATCCGAAGGCCAACGATACGATAACCGATCTTGAAGTAAACCTCTTCAGCGGCAGGGGTCATATAACTGAAGAGATGGAGGGGCTCAGGTTCAAAGTCGGCCCTAAATCTTTTTACCAGACAAATTCTGAACAGGCTTATGAACTCTACAAGATAGTACGCGATTACGTCCTTCCGCGAAAGCATGAGATTATTTATGACCTCTATGCCGGTACAGGCACAATAGCAGCATTTATATCCCGCCATTGCGGGAAGGTTCACGGACTCGAATATGTTCCCGAGGCAATTGAAGATGCAAATTTCAATGCAAAGGTCAACGGACTGGGCAATATGGTTTTTCATGCCGGAGATATAAAGGATCTTCTGACTCCCGGCTTTGTCGGACAGAACGGCCCCCCCCATACAATAATAACTGATCCGCCGCGTACAGGGATGCATCCGTCGGTTGTTGAAAGAATACTTGAAATCAGTCCCGCGAAAATTGTTTATGTCAGCTGTAATTCAGCCACACAGGCAAGAGACATTCAGTTGCTTGACGAGAGGTACCGTATTGAAAGAATGCGTGCAGTTGATATGTTTCCACATACACATCATATAGAGAATGTTGTTTTACTGGCGAAACGGAAGTGAGCAGGTTAATCTGTTTCAGGATTTATCAAGGTGAAAAATCACTTTACCGAAATCTTCGATAGCCTTATTGTTGATTCTGCTGATGCTTCCATCCAGTCCTGCTGTTTTTTTAATGAGAGCCCTTTCGAAGATATTCATCTTTTCCATGTTGAATTCACCTCCGAAAAGTCCTTTTGATACTGCATGATTTCGGAGGTTTTTACTGTATGCATAATTAAACTGCTTAACTGCTTCCTCACCTTCATATATGTGACACAGAAAAAGTCCAAGCCTTTTTGTAAGCAGTTTGGCCTCATTGTCAGCACAGAACCTTCTAATTTTCCCCTGAACCTGTCCCATATGCACAGAACCTCCGACAATTACCGTATCGTAACTGTCGATTGGCGGCGGAGCCTGGTTTCTGAGGTTTACCAGGTCAACCTTTTGCCACGACATTTCAGCCAGCCTGTGTGCAGCCTTTCCGGCGCAACCATGAAGAGACATGTATACTATTAAAGAAGACATTGTTTAAATTGCATTTAGGTATTGTGATTTGTTCAGCTCAATATACCTGTCAACCAGCAACCTGTATTTTGCACTGAGTGATTTCAGAACAGGATTAGCAGGATTGAAATCAATGGACCCTATTTTTCTGACAGCCAGTATTCCGGGAGAGGTTCCTGTTATAAAGCAGGACTCAAATGAGGTTAGTTCACTTTTATGTATTCGTTGTTCTGCGATCTCTATGCCCGAGTTCCTGCATATTTCAATTATGTACTTCCTGGTTATACCCGGCAAAACATCCTCTTCAGGTGGAGTTAACACTTTATTCCCCCTGACCGCAAAAAAGTTCGATTTACTTCCTTCGTTAATCTGTCCCTGCCTGCTGACCAGTAATGCTTCATATGCCTTTCCCTGTCTGATCTTTCTCTCTATCGCTTCTCTGAAGCCGGTATTTACTATCTTGGAATGAACATTAATGCGTTCTGCATTGGCAAGTACCAGCTTTACTCCCGAATGGCGTTCATCGTCAGAGGGGTAATAGTGTGGAGCAAAATGGCATAAAATATCAGGCGATTTGTCGAGGCCTCCTTTATACCTGAGAAGGATCCTTATATTTCCTTTATCCGGCTTATTATTATGTGTAATGAGCAACCTCATATTATCAGAGATTAATGCAACAGGCGGAAAGTTTGCTGCCCCCTTGTTTCTTAACGATTCCATCAGTCTGTCGAGGTGATCGGCCGTAAACAGGGGTACCCCGTTTTCAATTTTTAGTACTTCATAAAATACAGTTTCATCATGTGCTATTTTATCAGGGAAGCGGGATTTTTCCTGAACCTTTTCATTTAAAATAAAAAAATTGCCGGCACAAATGTCCGGAATAACCTGAATGTGCATCAGAAATTAATATTTACTGGATAAAGCCCTTTGATTAAGATTTTTAGTATACGGGGTACGATTAGGTATTATATATAACACTAAATCATTGAACTTGTTTAAAATTAGTTTGTTTACAATAATTTTATTTGTAATTTGTTTATGGAAAAATAATTCAACATATGTCAAGCCGGCGAAAACTTAAAAAAGACATTAACGACCTCTGTTTTGAGGTAATTAATGAGTGTTTTGTTTTTCTTGATTATACACCATCCCTTAACCAGGAGAATGTCCAGCTCATTATTTCCGATGCCGTTGATCTGCGCAATAAACTTGTTCACAAGGTTAACCATCCTGAAAACAGAAATTCATCCGCTAATAAGTCCGGGGCATATTACAGGCAGATCAAGGATGAGCTTTTTGATCAGACTATTGAACTCATCGAACGTCTTAACAGCCTGCCCAGATAATCTCAGTTCTGCTGTTATATACAGCTTGATTATTTATTAACTGAACATCGACCACCGCCGGGCTATCTCCGTTTGATTATTTCATCAATCTCCCTGAACCAGCTGCTTTCCATTCTCCTTGCAGCATGTCTGAATGCCTCTTCACCGGCACGTACCGGTTCAAAATGAGAACCGCGAAAGTTTTCAAGCCTCCTGTGATAGATTGTATTACCACCAGGCAATTCCACTATAATACTCCCGTTCAGCAATGCATTTATGTATGTACCTGCTTCACCCGTCTTTTTGGTTTCAGCCGTAATCCTCACAATATAATCGGCTTTTGATTTTGCTTCTTCTATCAGATAGCCGGTAGCAGCTGCACTCTTCCTGAAGCTCTCCTCAATACTTCCCGGCGAAAGCTCAACCCCCATATTCTCTTCTTTTGTTATGAGGGTAAAAACAGGTCGCTGTATATTAATCCTTACAACCGCTTCAGGAGATCCTAATCTTCCCAAAAGTCTTCTTATCACCGGGTCAGAGGTGGCACCTGAAATTATGGTTTCCATATCGGCTTTTATCGTAAAGGTTTCAAAATTACCGGATGATCTGACCACATCAATTCCAAAACCTGCGGTTCCATCTCTGCCTGTCCGCGCCCGGTTATTTCTGATTGGCCTCTCAGAGTAGCCTGCAACAAGCGGGAAATCAGCTACAGGCCTCCCGTTGTTACCACTAACAGTGAATCTCAGGAGGGAAGCCGGCACTTCCTGTCCGGTCCTGACCGATATGGACTGCTGTTCAGGGGTAATATCGATTGCCGAAATGGTTGAGGAGAGCTGGTTGAATATTTCATTACCAAGCTGTATCTCTCTGCCCATGAATTCAGCCGGCAGGGGGTCATCAAAATAGTTTTTTATGGCCTCCATGGACTGTACAAGATGGATGATGGTATTATATACCTGACCCTCTTCCCTGCTTCTTACAGCACTTTCAAGATGCGCGGAGGACAGTATGGTGGCATCTGTTTTTCTTTTTTCAATTATTTCCCGGTGCCGGGCAGCTGAAAGCCTGTAATAAACCCAGTAGTTATCCCGGTCTTCCCAGGTATCTGCAATTTCAAACCCCTCCAGGTCTTCCTGTGCCCTTGCCTGTATAGTTGATGAGAAATCTTCTCTGAATCCAAGATTTGACTCAAAGGCATGCAGAACCGAATTGGAAGAAATTGAAACGGATATTTCGCTGGCCATGTCAGCCAGTGCATTCTGCTTAGCTGTTTGCTGGTACTGGTGAACATTGCGGGTCTTTTGTGACCATCCGATCCCGGTATAATAACCGGGTGCAACGGGACGGCTGCGAACCCAGTCCGGCATGGGTGAAGAGTACTCCTGAATGTTGTGTCCTGAACTGCATGACTGCAGTAAAAGTGCAGTAAGCAGAAATCCGCAAAATCTGATTATATGAAGACTCATTGTTCCGGATTATGATCATTAACGGCCTGGCTGACTGCCGATGCGATACCTTCAGCAAGTTCGTTTCGCAGACTGCCGGCTGGTCTGATCTCCTGCCTTGCAGACAAAAGATTTTGAAGAGGTCTTATGTGTCTTGCTTCATCCCTGATATTATCTTTTGGGGAGTCTCTGTTCCTTTCTTCCCAGTGGCCGGGGACAAGTTTATCTGGTTCGCCGTCAAAAACGGCATAGTTAACCTTGTCGGAAGGGCTCAGTTCGATCACCCCCGAAGCAAGAATTGCACCCGTTTCAGTCGAACTAAGCTGATACCGGAAAGAACCCGATGCGCTGTTCTCTCTTGAGTATTCAACGTAGGTTACTTTATGGTATACTGTACGTGTTGTTTTCTCACGGGTAACACCATCTACTATTTCAATCTCCTCCTTCAGGTACGCTCTTTTTTCAGTTTGCTGCAAACGGCCTTCACGTATTTCAAAACTTGTTAATTCACCTGTTAGCAAAGCTTTTGCCGCCATTAGATGTCCGACTTTCATCTCGCTGCCAAGACGCGCAGCCACCTGCTGTTCTTTCAGAAAAGCATTGATGTTCCTGTCGTCCACCACCTGGATAAATGGATTGCTGCCACTGCTTAATTCGGCAGTAATCCTGCTTTTTATAAGTTCATGAATATTTCTTTGCCTGGTCCTGTTTTCAAAATCGGCTATTGCAACTGTCAGCCGGCCTTTCTTCAGTGCATCTTCACGCAGCTCTCTTGCATCCTTGTAGGCACCATGATTATTCAGCAGAGTGGTGAAAGTTTGATAGGCCCTTCTGTAGAATCCGCTATTTAGCTGATCAGTTCCTGTACGGTAAAGCGGTTCACTTCTTGAAACACGCATATACCGGCTGAGATCCTGGTAATCCGGATCAATTCTGTTTATCTCTAAAAACAGCGACTCTGCGCGGTTAAAGCTTTCCTCTTCCAGCAGCAGCCTTGCCTCCTCAAATGTATTATCCAGAAACCTCGGTTTGGCTTCCTGGTAATTTGTACGTGCCTGTCCGGGTATTGATAGTTGAATTCCTGCTGAGCCTATTTTTTGATGATAATCCAGCACTTCCAGGTATCTGTAAACTGTTTCCCTGTCATCACCCTCGAGCCAGGCCTGGTTAACCATGATTGCCCTGGATTCAAGGGTTCTCTGTGCTGTTCTCCTTAAACCTGTTGCTGCTTCGATATTCCGCTGATTTGAGCGGAAGGACTTAAGGTAATGTTCAGCAGCCATTTCATACAGTCCGGCATCTTCCAGGTTACTGGCCTGTTTTGCCAGTCTCTTGGAAGTGCAGGCTTGCCCTGTGGCCAGGATGATAAGTAAAAAGATGAAAAAAACGGGTTTTATCCTTACTGAATATATTTGCACTTTTATACTTTTTTTTGGAATTAAAACATATTTGCCGGTTGCCCCCGGGCAGCCGGCTATAACATGTGATAAAAATTAATCTGAGTAGCCTGAATCAAATTGCAGCGATTCAATTGCCCCTGAAAGATATACAAGAGGGGCATTCCAGTTTATTGCTATTTCATTTGATGCATACGAACACCAGTGGTCGACAAATGACTCATCAGGGATGCTTGAGGGATAGTCACATCCGTCCTGTTGCCCCGGATTTGGTCCCCCGGCAAGCAATCCGGGTACCGGCTGGGGCAGAATATCAGCATCAGAAGGCCTGTGATGAATATTCATGGGCGTTTTGTGACCGTATCCTGTTACAAAAGAGTACCCGGTCGCATTCCTTCCCAGCAGGTAATCGAGGTTATGCAATGCCCCGTCCAGGTAGTTTCTGTTGCCTGTTATATGGTATGCATTTATAAGGACAATACCCTGGTTGGCAGCCACTGAATTACTGCCCCATACAAAATCCCTTGCAGTCTTTCCCATTACCGCATGATACGGCTGATATTCAATGTTTTCAATAAGCTCATCGGCGAACCTGGTAAGCCTTATCTTAATTATTTCAATATTCCCCGCAGCATACTGGGGCAGATCGTCCCCGTATCTCAGTAATGAATAATAGGCCAGCAACCTGACCTGATTCCATGAAGGTACGGGCATACTGGTATCAGGAAACAGGTTCACTGACCTGAAATATCTCTCGTCCCCCGTGGTAATAAACAGTTCGGAAGCGGCCCAGATGAATTCATCATCTACATTTCCATCTCCGTATGCTCCGGTTTCAATATCCGGATCATGTAATTTATTCATCTCATTCTGCCGGTAATAGACCTCAGGATTTGCCCGTGCCCATTCCCATGCGTATTCCGCCGCCTTTAAACATGAATCAGCAAGTCCCGGTACCACATCTTCAAAATTGCGGAACACTCTTGATGCCTGTGCTGTTACAGCAGCAAAATTCAATGCAGCTGCAGTGCTTTTCTGAACAACATATCGCTGACTTACAGCTTCGGCCGGCATAAGCCTTCCCTCAAAGCTTGCAGTGGTAAGCTTGTGATATACACCACCATCATAAGGATCCTGCATCTTCAGCATCCACCGGAGGTTCCACAATAACTCATTGAGCAGGTCAGGCAGTCCGTTGCCACTTTCCGGAATATTAACTTTCAGATTCCCGTAGTATTCAGGATAATCTTCCCATGCCGAAAACATGGTGCCCATGGTTATCCCGCTGTTAACAATATATTTATTATAATCGCCGGCATCATACCAGCCTTTAGGAGCTGAAATAATTGTTCCTTCCGGCCTTTTATCCGATGCAGCTGATGAATGTACCATTACCCTGTCATCCGGGTGCCCTTCCGGCCTGCTCCATTTGCCTGCATATTCATAGGGGAGAGGTACTGACATTCTCTGAAAATAATATGATTTCAATGATGCCTTTGCCAGTGGCCGATGAACCTCACTGGTTATTTCGAATGGCCATGAATAACCCAGGTAAGGTACAGTCAGCACATAATTGCCCGGGGCATTGAAATCAGAGAAATCGGCAAGCAAGGTTTCAACCGGTGAATATTCTGCCGAGTAAGGACCTTTGGTTGCGCCTTTATACAAAGTGTCAGCCAGATCAGGAGTTGTAATAAAAAAACTATCTGATTTAAAGTCTTTGATTGCTGCCACTTTAGGGGCTCCGGGATAAAAACCTGTCTGGTTGATAACAATCTGTTCGGTACGTCGTTGGGCAAACCCTGAAAAAGGGATCAGTACCGCAATAAGAAATAATACAGCTCTTAACATGGGAATCTGAAAATTTAATTATTAAAAAAAGAGGTCAGGGTAGTTTCTCAGTAACCCCTGTCCTGCCTCATCTGCTCCATCTCCTGGTTGAAAGTATCCTTAAATTTTTCATAATCATAATCGACCCTGAGACGCTCATCATTTGATATCCGCTGATTCATTGCATTTAGCAGCTCCTGTCCTGAAAGCTCTATCGCTATGTATGTTTTATACACACCTGTTTCTGTTCTCGTAAGTTCTTCACATATAACCCTTGTTCCTGAAAGCCTCTGGTTTACCACTTCCCTGGAAAGTCCCTCATAGCGCTGGGTAAACTCAGACCTGCTGCCAACGGTGACATCCTGCACGTAATTGTCGATTACGCTTTTAACTGTGGTTTCTATCTGGGCTGCGAGTTCTGCCCTGGCATTGCTGAGAGCCATCCTCTTTGAGTTAGCCTGGTTCTGGCTTTCGGCAACCGAATTTGCCCTGAAAAACTCATTGTCTGAGAAAAACTCCGGACCACTGCAGAGAACTTCAACCCTTGTCTCACCCGGAGGGGTTTGTGCTGTATTTCTTTTAGACCTGCATTGTGAAAACATTACAATTGCAATTAGCAGTATTGTTGTCAGATAATAGTAACCATTTTTTTTCATTTGTAGAAAGTTTAGTTATAAATTAATTAAATTATGAATGATAAATATGAACTGTTTTATCTTTTTAAGTTATGCCTTTTGATAAGTTTTACAAAATGATACAATCCTTAATTCGTGTTAAAATTGGTCCCGGCAAGAATAATGCCAATATTTTTTAATTCATATGACATTTATTTTATTCTTGAATACAGAAGCTTTACGTGGCCCCTAATCACAATTATTAAAAATGAATCATGCAGAGCATTGTGCCTAATGTTGTTACGATATTTTTTAAATAATGTTCCATTACCGGGGCAGATAATTGTCATATTTCTGGTGCAATATTTTTATAATATCCGGGCATTTTCTTATAGGGGGATCCTTGCCGGTATATCTGCGTTTGCTAACCTTGCAACATAGTTTTCCGGAAAAAAAGGATAAAATTTGCCGCCAACTGACCCTCTAAATCATTTTTTATTCCTTATTTTGATGTCGGCACAGGATATTATTCTGGAAGGGCCTGGCCCTTTATGGTCATATATTTTTGATTTAATTCAATTTATTTTGGGAGACTTCAGTGTTATGGGGATTCGATAAAAGATAAACCGCAAAAAAATACCGCAAAAAATGAGCAGCAAATTCTTCTTGTACAAAAGTGCCGTTGTGGCTTCCCTGGCAGGTTTCTTATTCGGTTTCGATACGGTTGTTATTTCAGGTGCTGAGCAGACCATTCAGACTCTGTGGGGACTCGATGGTACATTGCACGGACTGGCTATAAGTATGGCCCTGTGGGGAACCGTGCTTGGTTCTCTGATTGGTGGATGGCCTGCACAATTTTTTGGACGCCGGAAAACCCTGTTGTGGATAGGGGTTCTGTATCTTACCTCCGCCTTTGGTTCGGCACTGGCATCTGATGTTTATATATTCATGATTTCCAGGTTTATTGGTGGGCTTGGAATTGGTATTTCAACAGTCGCTGCTCCGATGTTTATTTCAGAGATCGCCCCTCCGAAATACCGGGGCCGGCTCGCCGGAATGTTCCAGTTCAATATTGTTTTCGGCATACTGGTAGCTTTTCTTTCCAATTCTTTGCTTGCTGGCATTGGTGAGAATGCCTGGCGCTGGATGCTGGGTGTAGAGGCAATTCCGGCATTTATTTTTGCTGTGTTCTGCCTTGGCATTCCCGAAAGTCCCCGCTGGCTCATCATAAGTAAAAAAGACAGGGAAGGCGGGATGTCGGTTTTTAGACAGATAAATCCTGATTTCACACAGGATGAGTTGAATAAGCTTGTAAACGAGGTTGAGGCTACAGGCAATAAAAAGCAGGTTAGCACAAGGTTTTTCTCCCGCCGTCTGCTGACACCCATTTTTCTTGCTTTTTTTATTGCGTTTTTCAACCAGCTTTCCGGTATAAATGCAATTCTCTATTTTGCACCGAGAATATTTGAGATGACCGGTCTGGAGACCCAGGCTGCCCTGCTGCAGTCCGTTGGTATTGGTGTAACAAATCTTATTTTCACGTTTATCGGGCTTTGGCTCATTGATCGTCTCGGTCGTCGCACACTGCTATATATCGGGTCATTCGGGTATATTGCTTCACTGGGCCTTACCGCCTGGGCCTTTTCTTCTCAGACATACGGCATTGTGCCGTTTACAATCTTTGCATTTATCGCTGCCCATGCAATAGGCCAGGGTGCTGTTATATGGGTCTTTATCAGTGAAATTTTCCCAAATAAGCAGAGGGCGTTCGGACAGTCCCTCGGAAGCTTCACCCATTGGTTTTTTGCTGCTTTGATAACACTGTTTTTCCCGGTTATGGCAGATGCCTTCGCACCTGAAATCATATTTGGATTTTTCTGCGGCATGATGATCCTTCAGCTTGTCTGGGTGAAATTTTTCGTTCCGGAGACCAAAGGTGTCCCCCTGGAGGAACTGGAACGGGAGCTATAGTTGCTCCTGCACAATGAAAGCAGGCCTTCAGTGCTTAAGCGAAGCTATTTACAAAAACCTACTCATTCAGGCTAAGGTAATCGCCGACGGCCTTTTTTTCTTCTTCAGAAGCATGGTTTACCATGTACGACTTTACCAGGTCGGGAAACTCTTCTCCTTTCTCCACGAAAATCATGGCAGCACTGTTCATGCAATAGCGGAGTCCAGTGGGAGGAGGGCCGTCTTCAAAAACATGGCCGAGATGTGATCCGCTGGAAGAATCAATTATCTCGGTTCTTATCATCCCATGCGACCGGTCGGTGCGGTACAATATTGCCCCGGCTGCTATTGGTTCAAAAAAGCTTGGCCAGCCGCAGCCGGAATCAAATTTGGAATCAGAGGCGAAAAGAGGCTGGCCGGTTGCAGCCGAGTAATATATCCCCGGCTTTTTGTTGTCATTATACAATCCGGTGAAAGCCCTTTCGGTACCTGCTTTTCTAAGTATCTCAAACTGCAGGGGTTCCAGGAGTTCTTCCCATTCCTTTTCACTCCTTTTCACTTTGTATTCTCCCGTATCATTGTCCCGGGGTATTTTTTCTCCTGGTCTCATATCTGAAGGGTCCTGTGTAAGTATTATTCCTGGTAACAGCATAAAAACTGCCAGTAGTATTAATAATCTTGTCATTGTTCTTTATCTTTTCAAGTTACCGGATAAACAGCATGATGATAAGAATTGTTCAATAACTCTAATTAGTGTCTGCCCATAATGCTCGCCTGCTGCGTAACGCTCGTCAAAAAAATGCTCATTTACCCCATGTAAACTCAGCTTTTCCTGGAAGCAGATGACAACATCAGGGGGTAACGGGATTTAAACCGGATTAAAATTGCTCCTCGCCGAAAGTATCCACATCTCTTCTGAGGGACCGTCCGTTGAGGTTGAATGAGTAGGTAACTCCCAACTCGACTATCGGACCGTAACGGTCATAATCCGTTTCCTGGAAGAATATCTGCTGTCCGC
>SKND01000349.1 GCA_007120695.1 Bacteroidales bacterium
ACACTTCTGGGCGCATCTGACGGCAACCGCCTCTCAGGCAGAAGACGAATCGCCCTTATGCAGAGTGGCGATTAGCGACATCACCGATCGCAAACAGGCGGAAAAAACACTGCGCGAAAGCGAAGCAAAATTGCGAGAACTCAACATCACCAAAGATAAATTCTTCAACATTATTGCCCACGACCTGAGAAGTCCTTTTAATTCCATTATAGGACTTAGCGAACTACTTGTTGAACAAGTAAACGCAAAAGACTATGAAGGCATTGATAAATATGCCAGTATTATCAAACAATCTGCGCACAGGGCAACTGATTTATTGATAAATTTACTGGAATGGTCGCTCACCCAAACAGGCAGGATAAAGTATAACCCGGAGCATTTTGAATTGGTTGATATTATTAAAGGAAACCTGATGTTGTTCGACGACATTGCCCGACAAAAATCAATCAGCATCAAAAAGGTTTTGCCGAGCACTTTGATACTTATTGCAGATAAAGCGATGATCAAAACCGTTATAAGAAACCTCTTGTCAAATGCCATCAAATTTACCGGACAGGGTGGCGAGGTTGTCATTTCGGCCCGGAGCAGCCCAACAGAAATTCTTGTCTCTGTAAAAGATAGCGGCACTGGCATAGCTTCCGACAGGATAGAAAAACTTTTCCGTATTGATACAAGCGAATCCACCCCCGGCACCAACAAGGAAGGAGGAACCGGACTGGGTCTGATTCTTTGTAAAGAATTCGTGGAAAAGCATGGCGGCAAAATTTGGGTTGAAAGTATCGAAAACAAAGGCACTGTGTTCACTTTTACATTGCCGGGTAATCAAAGCTCATATAACGCGGATGCAAGCAGCGCGGATAAGGACGGATGGGTAAAAAAGAAACCGGTATAAGATTGCAACAAATGTAATGCGATATGAAATAAAAAAATTTGAAAATAATTAAAGAGGTTTACCAACAGCAATAATGTACAGGGGCTCAATATCTGCAGGCAGGTCAAGAACCTCCTTTACATGCTCGTCAGTAAAGGCCCCTATAATAACTGTTCCCAGTCCCAGAGAAACCGCCTGAAGACATATATTCTGGCCGGCGTGACCGGTCTCCATATGAACATAACGAACAGCCCTTTCCCCATAACGCTCAGCAGTTCTTGCATAATCCGCTGCTATGACTATTGCTGCAGGGGCATCACTAACGGGATCCTGCCCAAGCGAGGCATCAGCAAGACTGTTTCTCAGGTCGCCGCCGGTAATTTTATCAAGAAGATGGCCGTCGGGAACATACCTGTATAAACCTGGTTCAAGTCCGTCTACATCACCTGCAAGCAGATAAATTTCCAGCGGATATGTTGCACCCGCCGATGGCGAAGTCCTGAACCCGCTCCTCTCAAGGGTGATACCCTGTGCCGCCCATAGGAGCTGTCCCATCTGACTTAATTTAACCGGCTCACTCTTGTAAGCGCGAATTGATCTGCGGTTTAAAAGGGTCTCTTCAATACTTGCCCCACCTTTTAGCTCAGGTGGCTGAAGCCTGATAGTTCCGTTCTCCATTTGATATGATCCGTTTTGATTATCAAAAACCGACGGGGTAAAATATAAAACCAGTCCGACCACAAGGGCCGGGATGAAAACACGCGGAGGTATTATAAATGTCTGCATCTTTTAATAGCTTTGCATTTAGATTCCGGTATTGTCAAACATAAATAAGACGTTAAAAAACTGAAAATATTATGCAGGAGATATTTAAAGATCTTGGAATGGTGATAAACGGGATCATGCGCCTGCACGCTTAAACCAAAAAAGAGATTCAGATAAAAAAAACGGGAAGGTCTCCCCTCCCGTCCTCTTATTACTTATTGGCAGAAACCGGTCTGATTTCAATGCCGGCCCAGTCCCCCTTTTCCTACTATTTCTTTTTGTCTGAATCGGGTGATTTTGAGATTGAATCACGCATGCCTGTATCGGCCTCAATATTCTTCAGCCTCATATAGTCCATTACACCCATATTACCTGATCTAAGAGCGTCAGACAAGGCTTTTGGTACTTCTGCTTCGGCCTCGATAACCCGTGCACGCATCTCCTGTGCAAGAGCCTTATTTTCCTGCTCAAGCGCTACAGCCATGGCCCTTCTCTCTTCAGCCTTGGCCTGGGCAATGTTCTTGTCTGCATTAGCCTGATCCATCTGCAGCACGGCACCAATGTTCTTGCCGATATCAATGTCTGCAATATCAATTGAGAGAATCTCAAACGCTGTTCCGGCATCAAGACCCTTTGAAAGAACAACCTTCGATATCTTATCGGGATTCTCTAGTACTTCTTTATGTGACATGGCCGAACCGATGGAAGATACAACACCCTCTCCTACCCTGGCAAGAACAGTGTCTTCACCAGCACCACCAACCAGCTGTTTGATATTTGCCCGTACGGTAACCCTTGCTTTGGCAATAAGCTGGATTCCATCTTTTGCAACTGCAGCAACAGGAGGTGTATCTATTACTTTGGGGTTTACAGACATTTGTACCGCCTGGAACACATCCCTTCCTGCAAGGTCAATGGCTGTAGCCGATTTAAAATCAAGGGGAATGTTAGCCTTATCGGCAGAAATCAATGCATTAACGACATTTATTACATTACCTCCGGCCAGATAGTGGGCCTCCAGCTCGTCGCGGGAAAGTGTCAGGCCGGCTTTGGTCGAGTTGATCATCGCCTTTACGATTACTGAAGGCGGTACCTTTCTCCACCTCATAAAAACCAGCTGGATCAGCGAAACCCTCACCCCGGAGAGAAGGGCCGAGAACCACATACCTATGGGAATAAAATACAAAATAACCCAGAGCCCGAGAAGTGACCCAACCATAATAAAAATATAAATTCCAATGTCTTCCATAATTATCTGTTTAATTTGTTGGTTTAACAATCAATTTATCGCTCAATACCTTTACAACTGTAATATCTGTATTGGCATCAATAATGTTATCAGATGATTTTGCGTCATAATAGACGCCCTTTACCTCAACCTTACCTATGGGGGCCAAACGCGTGGCCGATTTACCGGTATCTCCCTGCTTTACAATATCCGGCTCAAAAGTATTTACCCTTCCCTCAAGTTTGAAATCCAGCATGGTACGTTTCCAGGTCTTCGATTTTAGTGAAAAATAGACACTTAAAAACATAAACAGGACTGACCCGAGTAACACATAGTTTCCGGCAGAAACGCCGTGATGCTCATATGTCAGGTAGATACTGGTACCAATAAGTAAAACTCCGCCGATCCCGGCAATAGTTATGCCGGGAACAACCAGGAATTCAACCCAAAGCAATATCACTCCAAGTATTATAAGCAGTATGATGGCATATATTGACATTCCGTGTAATTGATTAATCTATAGTTACTGTAAGATCCCTGGCGGCCATATCCTTCATGAAAGGCAGCAGTTGCCTGTAACTGCCTTTAAGTATATCACAGCTTCCCTTGAAATGTACAAGGTATGTACATTGCTCAGCCTGAACCGGATCATGTTTGCAAACCTCCATAAGGCATTCGATAACATATTCAAAGGTATGAATGTCATCATTATGCAATACAAGGAAATGCAATTTGTCATTACCGGTACTTTCCTTATTGCCGGGCTTTTGCTCCACCTGGAGCTTGTTTTTGTTTCCCATCATTATAATTTCTCAATTAATTATACTGCCGGTTTACCGGTTTCTGATTAATTGATCTGCTTCTTCCATATTTATGCGAAGGTCATCCCTGTAAGGAATAATATATGCATCTGCTACTCCATTCTCTTTGAAGAGATCACGTTTTCTGACAGCTTCTTCAAAAGTATTAAAATTTCCTGTAGAATAAATATACAATCCACTATTATTTCTTGTGTAGTCTACTTTTTTAACTCCTGCCAGTTGTTGCCACCTGTTAAGCACACTCCGGTCAGCCGGCCTGCTTAATGCCGCAAGCTGGATCCTGAAGGTCACAACCGAAGCCTTTTCAAGTCCCGGTGCACCATTATTCTGGATCCCGTCACCCTGCTGTCCGGCATCCCGGGATACAGGTCCGGTCATATCCGTTTGTCCTTCGTTCCCGCCGGTCAGCCCTGCTGTCCTTTCAATTTGGCGTGCGCGACTGACAGGCATCCTGACTCCATCATTGTACGCAATGATAAAGGCGTCGCTGAACCCGTGGTTATTTACATGAACCAGTGCTTTTTCGGCATCGGCAATACTCCTGAATACACCGGTATAATATCGTACTGCTCCGTTTCCGGGTTCCCTTTCAGACATTACCGGATATAGTCCCCCGAATGAGCCCGGGGTCATAACGGCATTAAAAATACCGAGCTGAACTGAATATACCATGCCCATCGGCAGCACTACATTTGACGGTACCGGATTCTGAGCGGAATAAGGTGTTTCCGGAAGTACGGAAAAACCAAAGTCAACTTCAGTGCCTGTACGATCGGGTGCTGCTTCAGCAGCAGCATTCCTTGCCCTGGAGAGGGCCATACCCGGATCCAGCCTTCCGTCGGCTCTCAAAGGAACCTCCCTGGTTGTAGTCCTTTCTGCCACTGAAGGGGTATTGTAGATCTCAAGGGCTGTTTCAAGCTCCTTAAAAGCTTTTAGCTCCTCTGTGTAGGCCCTCAATATGAAGCCTTCCCTGTATTTATCACTTCGCATATCTGCTGCTGACTGTCTCAGTCCTAATGCCTGTCTGAAACCCTCTCCTGCAAACTCTTCATGTTTAAGACCTGATCTGATTATCAGCGAATCATTAAGTTCACTGCGCCTCTCCTCAAGAAACCGTGTAGCTGCTGAATACCGGAGTGCATTAACTTTTTCATAAATTTCCATCGCCTCCATTTTCATCTCAAAAACCTCTTCAGCCAGTTCATCTAACCTCCTGTTTATACGCCTTCTTTCCCTTCGGGTAGGATCAGAATCGAGTATATATCCCAATTGTTCCATCTCATCGGTCTTGTTTGAAACTTCCCACATAATTCGGGTTGCCCTTTCATATTGAGGTTCAAGTTCGTTTGCAACAGCAAGGTCCCTTCTTGGCAGATAACTGCCAATCTCCTTGCCTCCAAGTTCTAAAAAAGGAGGAGCCTGCTGAAGATCCGTTGATGGCTTCTGATTGCCTTCCTGGGTATCACTGTGCGTATTGCCACTAATCCTGGTCTGATATGCTGCAGGTGCCTGTTCAGGTGCAAGGGATGCAGAGTGTACCGGTTCTGCAGATCCCCGGGCGGCTATAATGCGAAGCTCTGTGGCCCTTGCCTGAGAATAATGACTGTCTGCCTGGTTTTGGGTAATACGGGATTCTTCTTCAAGTGTAATTATCTGATTCTCCAGTTCACTCCTGCCCGACTGGTTTCCTGAAAAGGCCAGTTCCCTTCTTTTCAGGTTTGCAGCTCTTGAAAGTGAATCTGCCTGAACCTGCAATTTCATGGCTGCTGAGATCATTTCTTCATATTGCTGTTCAAGTGCCAC
>SKND01000327.1 GCA_007120695.1 Bacteroidales bacterium
CCGGTCAGTAATACTCTGTATTTATATAACAAGTAGCGTCCGTCTTATAAAATAAGTGTCTGAATTTTGACAAATGATAGATTCATTAGATGTGAGTTAGACCGTAGGTTAATGTCACATCAGGTTTGGAATCAACAATGAGAAGTATATTGCATGTGAGATCAAACGAAGGTTAATGTCCGGATGCATTATAAACTCCACCCGTTTCTGTATTCATAATGCAGATAATTATCTGCCTCCGGGATATCCGGGAATCTGAATGCTTCAGGATCAAACTTGAGTGTATGATAACTAAGTTTTTCCCTGAGTTCAGGTTGTATAGCTATATTGCCCAGTAATACTGTTTCAGTCAGAGGGCCGGACCAGTCATAGCCGGATCCTGCAGGATCACCCCCTTTACAGGCATTTATCCACTCCTGGTGGTGTCCGGGGGATGATTCAATATAGGGTTCGGGTCTTGTATAAGAATCTGCCAGTGATTGCGGCAAAATTCTGTTGCCCAGTATCATTCCCTTGCTTCCAATAAAAAGTGTGCCGCCTGCACCAAGCTGAATCCCTTCATCTATTCCCTGGATTCTAGGTGGGCGCAATCCTCCGTCATACCAGGTCAGTCTCAGTGGTGGCATATCTTCGCGTGCAGGAAAATCGTAAGTCACCATTGAACCCAGCGGATATGTTTCATCATTTACAAGAGTTGAAACGGCTTGTATCCCAATAGGATATTTAAGTTTCAGCGCGCGGAACACCGGATCGAATGAGTGACACCCTATATCGCCAAGTGCCCCGGTACCAAAGTCCCACCATCCTCTCCATCTGAAAGGGTGATAAGCACTGTGATATGGTCTCTCAGGTGCCGGACCCAAAAAAAGGTCCCAGTTGAGTGTCTCCGGAACCTCAGGAGTCCCGGTGGGGCGGTTTACCCCCTGTGGCCAGTAGGTGCCAGACAACCCCCTGTTGGGCCGGTCAGTCCACACATGTACCTCCTGAACCGGGCCGATAACATTATCCCATATCATTTCGCGAAGCCTCCTGGGCCCGTCACCTGCCTGTCCCTGATTACCCATTTGAGTTGCAACATTATATTTACGGGCGGCTTCGGTAAGTGTTCTTGCCTCATAAACAGTACGGGAGAGAGGTTTTTCGGTGTAGACGTGCTTCCCCCTTTTAATGGCTTCCATACTGATTATGGCATGTGTATGGTCGGGGGTTGCAACAATAACGGCATCGATATCCTTCTGGTTATCGAGCATAACACGGTAATCCATGTAGCGCTTAGCTCCGGGGTAAGTTTGAAAAACTCTTTCAACATTTTCGTTCCAGTCCACATCACAAAGAGCAACAATATTTTCCGACCTTGACATATTCTCTATTACTCCCCTTCCCATGCCGCCTATGCCTATACCGGCAATATTGAGTTTGCTGTTGGGAGATGCATGTCCCAGTCCGTAAACCGTCTGTGAGGGCAAGATTGTAAAACCGGCCACGGCAGCAGTTGTTGTGCCGATGAATTTTCTGCGACTGATTCTGTTCGAAGATTTTGTATTCATATCTGTAAGGTTTAGTGTGGCGTTAGTTTGAACTGACAAGGTATGAAATATATTTGTATAATAAACACTCTGATATTATCAGCAAAATAAACCTTCTGATACCAAACAGTTATCCTTCAAAATCATCTGTAGCTATTGGTTCCCGGATCTAAGGATTTCGATCGCTTTCTCGAGAATGTCATCCTTTCCTTCTGCCATTGACTCCGCTGACATATCCACACTGATATGGGGCGGGATTCCGGACTCGATGTTTATACCATCCGGACTGTAAAACCTGGAGCTGGAAACTCTTAACAGCCATCCGTTTGGAAGATCGTGAAATGCCGGCATTCCTCCCCCTCCCCCGGTTGTGTCACCAACAAAAGTGACGTTTGGTAATGCATTCATATATTGTGTGAAATAGGTCGTAGCACTGTAGCTTCTCCTGTTGGTCAATACAATCACATCGCCAGTGAACCGCTCACCATCATAGGGTTCGATGTATACAGGATGCCTCCTGAAATCGTTATAACCTGGTCCTGTTTTAACATGATTATAGCCAACAAGCCGTTTCTCGCCGGTAAACCGTGATGTGATTTTTTTTGCATTTACTGTGCTTCCCCCTCCGTTATTCCTTACATCAATTATTAAACCCTTTTTATTTTTAAGGTTTGATATTAAAATATTAAGACTGTTGTCGGTTATCGGGTTTGCGAAACTACTGTAGTAGACGTATGTTACATCTCCCATGTCAAGAAACCGGAAGGGGCCTACATATCGTTGATTTCCCCTGAAGTAGTTTCTTTCGATTAATGAGTAGCTGAAATTATCGGGACTATCAAGATACCATTCCCAGTATCTTGACCGGTCAAAGGAACTGGTCAGGTTCACATGTCCGTCCTTTAATTCATAGAGCATATCTGCACACAGATCAAAAAGTTCAACAGGGCTCATTTCATCTCTTACATAAGGCTTGTAATGATTGTATATACTGTGCCAGTCAACATTTTTATACTCGAAAAATGAATAGTGTTTTTCTGTAAAAGACCATACCTCTTCGAATACAGATACAGGGTCATCTGAAGCATCAGGTTTGATTAGTACCTTTTCGCATGATATCATGGCAGCAGACAGTGATATTGCAAGAAAAAATGACAATACACTGTTAAGTGACCTTCCTGACCTATGATTTAACTGGTGCAAATGATCCATTGCTTTATTTTATAAGTCTTATTTTAATTATTCTTCCGGGCTCACCTTACCCTGAAATATAGTTCCAGAACCAGCTGGTGAAGTGCATTACTGGTATTCAGATTATGGGCTCCGGCCATTGTATAAAAATCCCAGACATATCCGACCCTGAACCAGTTTGGATTTGACTCACCCCGAAATGATTCCCTTATAAACAGACCGGTTGTTATATGAGCATAATTATGGGGCAGAAGAAATTTTTGTTCGAATCCCTGGGTTTTCACCCCTGCATCTTCAGACAATTCGAAGCTGACACCATACTCCGGAATTCTCATGGTATATCCGAAAACACTGGTTGCTGCAGTTAGCTCAATATTCCAGTTTCGTCTGAGGAATACTTTATTGAAAAAAAGATCTGCTCTGGGCCTGATCTCTCCAACCATATCGACCCATAAATAGGAGTTGCCAAGTCTTGGTGCCATCCTGAGATTTCCGAAAACATTTATTTCTCCCCCGGCAAAAATGTAATAGTTTTTTTTGGGGTGTATATTTTTCAGGTACATATATCTTAATCCGGCACCGGGATTTTCAACCACCGTGTTTTTATGCGCCGGTTTGGAGTAGTTGTATTGAAGCCTTGCAAGACTCCACTCAGATATATATGATGATCTTTGAGCATGGCGGCCAAAATTGATCAGTCCACCCGGTCCGCTGTAATGAAGGTTGGACATCCTTCCATCGTATAAAACCCCCCAGGTAGCCCCCTGATCCATTTTATAATAAATACCCCGGGTTACCCTTCTGCTATCTGTTTCATCATTTGCAGCAGATGAAAATTCACAAAAAAATGAGAGGGTTAAAAAAAATACCAGAAATGAATTCAATACTCGGCTTTGCTTAAGTGGGAACATAAAGTAATGTAATTATGATTCTGTTAATCCATTGAAGGTTTAGCTAAAGATTATCCCGGATAACAAGTGTAAAATTAATTAATTCGTCAATTTATTATGTTTTAGTGGCTGAAATTTAGTTTACTTTCTTATTTTTAAGTTTTGTTTGAGTTTACAATAACCACAAAATCCTATATTATGGAAAGAAGAAGTTTTATACGTAAGGCTGCTCTTGGAGGAGTTGCGATGACGGGTATGTCAGGCGCTTTTGCGGCAGCCGCTGCTGCTCCGGAGGCAAAGACCTCCAACAGGGCACAATTCAATCTTAAGTATGCCCCAAGTTTTGGCACTTTTCGTGAACATGCAGGAGATGATCTTATTGACCAGATCAGATTTATGCATGATCAGGGCTTCAGGGCCATTTTTGATAATGGACTTATGGGCAAGGAGCCAGCCATGCAGGAGAGGATCGCAAACGAACTTGACCGCCTTGGAATGGATCTGGGGCCATTTGTACTTTATGCTGATTTCAGCGTAGAATCCATGGTTACCCGTGATCCTGAAATGATGGATATGCTGAGGGAGAGAATGAGAATGGGCCTGGAGGTTCAAAAGCGCACAAATGTGAAAACCGCTTTGGTAGTGCCTGGCCGATATGACCAGAGGTTGCACTGGGATTACCAGACAGCCAACGTAATTGATTCAATGAGAATGTGTTGTGACATTGTAGGACCAAGCGGACTGGTACTGGTTATGGAGCCGCTAAATGCTTTAACAAACCATCCCGGACTTTTCCTTACTACTATTCCTCAGTCCTATATGATTTGCAAGGCAGTAGATCATCCAAGTTGCAGGATTGTTAACGACATTTATCACCAGCAAATTACTGAAGGTAACCTGATCCCCAATATTGACATGGCATGGGAATACATTGCAGCTTTTCATTGCGGTGATAACCCTGGCAGGAGAGAACCCGGTACAGGCGAGATTAATTACCTTAATGTGTTTAAACATATTTATAACAAAGGCTATGATGGGGTTATTTGTACGGAACATGGACGAAGTATTCCCGGTAAGGAAGGTGAGAAAGCTTTTATAGAGGCTTACAGGAAGGTTGATGCATTTGAAACCTGAAATCCGGAATTAACTAAAAAGTCTCCACGGGAGATCAGTTGATATCAAACAGGCAAGCTCCATGTGGAGCTTGCCTGTTTGATATCAAAAGTGAAAACCTTAATTTGTATCTTTCTAATTCAGACACTGACTTTATATAAAGACTCTAATTCAATTTGGTATGAAATTATTTTTTGAATCATTGAAGAGCAAAGATATTGCATTGACCAGGTGGATGGCCGAATATGGTATTGTTTTACTCAGGATAAGTGTTGGTGTTGTTTTCTTCTGGTTCGGTATTCTTAAATATTTTGAAGGACTTAGTCCGGCCACCGATCTTGCCACAAGAACAATTGACACACTGACGTTCGGGATAATTTCGGGTCATATTGCCCTGTTTATTCTTGCAACCCTTGAGGTTGCTATTGGCATCGGGTTGATTTTCGGGATATTCCTCAGAGAAACCTTGCTGCTATTATTATTTCAGATGCTTGGAACAATAACCCCTTTGTTCCTTTTTCCGGCTGAGGCTTTTACCCGGATACCTTATGCACCTACCCTTGAGGGCCAATACATAATTAAGAATATAATCATAGTAAGCGCCGGTTTGGTTATAGGTTCAACTGTAAGGGGAGGACGACTTGTTGCCGATCCTGACGAGCGTAACGCGCAGGCGGACATATGAACAGACACTAATTAGTTTTTGTTATACCACCTGTACCTTATCAGGATCTCCTGTAATCTCCCAG
>SKND01000259.1 GCA_007120695.1 Bacteroidales bacterium
AGATAGCCTGCTGCATGTATGCCTTGTTTTCAATACACAATAACAATGTTGTGGTTTTATCCTATCATGATAAATTGCCGGCAAATCTTTATGCTAATGCCTTAAAGGATTACAATTTTAAACATTTGCAATTATGGAGTACGAAAAGTTTCGGGGATTGGTAGCGGCACCATTTGCGCCGATGAAAGATGATGGTACGCTCAATATGGGCCTGATCGAAAAATATTTCAGGTTTTTGGATTATAATGGCGTTAGCGGTGTGTTTATCAACGGCAGCACAGGCGAGGGAGTGTCTCTTACCCTGGCAGAAAGAAAGGAGGTAGTGTCGGCATGGACAGATGCGGGAAAAAAGAATGGAGCGTTGAGAATCATAAATCTAACGGGCGGAACATCATTAAATGAATGTGTTGAGCTTGCAAAATACTCAGTTGAAAAAGGTGTATACGCAATTGCACTTATGGCGCCATTCTTTTTTAAACCCTGCTCAATTACCACTCTTGGTAGTTTTATTGGTGAAGTGGCAAAGGAAGTTCCCGGTACCCCGGTCTATTTTTATCATATACCCGCTCTTACGGGTGTTCACTTCCGTATGACAGAGCTTCTGAATTATGTGCATGAAAGGATACCCAATTTTGCCGGTATTAAATATACCTGGGAAGATATGGCTGACTTCTTCTCCTGCCTTAATTTTGATAAGGGTAAATATGATATATTATGGGGCAGGGATGAGACACTTCTGTCTGCCCTTGCACTTGGTGCAGAGGGTGCTGTAGGGAGTACGTACAACTATGCTGCACCTCTGTACAGGTCGATAATTGATTGTTACAGGAAAGGAGATATGGAACAGGCACGTTATCTGCAACTCAAATCGATCGAAATGGTAAACCTGCTCGGTAAATATGGTGGCATCGGTGCGGGCAAGGCGTTTATGCATTATACAGGGATAGATTGCGGTCAGTTCCGGTTACCTGTTGACCCGATGAGTGAGAAGGACTACATTAGATTCAGCAACGATGTCGATGCACTCGGTATTGCTTACCTGTTAAGTAAAAACCCTCCAAAGAGATTATAAAATGAGGTATCCGGCTTTGTTGGCCTTTTTATTGATTTTTATAGCTTTACAGTTACAGGCAGAGAATATTAACACAGTACGTCAATCGCACATTGGTGTAATTGATCTTCCGGGGGATCCTGAGATATCAGAAGGTCTTGCCGGTAGTTTTGCAGGTGTCCACAATGGTGTGGTTATCATTGCAGGAGGGAGTAATTTTCCTGACAGGAAGCCTTGGGAAGGTGGAACACGGGTATTGCATGACAGAATCCTGGTTGGCTTTCCTGATGATGAGGGCGCAATAAATGTAATTGAGAGCCCGGTCAGACTGCCGGTGGCTGTTTCAGGAGGTGCTTCGGCGACTGTTCCCGGTGGGCTCTTTTGTATCGGGGGACAAACTGATGACGGGCCTGCAGAGAAAACATTTCTGATTAAGTGGTCGGGAAGCAGGATTGAAATTGAAATGATGCCTTCTCTTCCTGTTGCACTTCGGGGACATAAGGCATCTGTTATTGGCAACAGGGTTTATGTGGCAGGTGGTGAATCGCCGGATGGTCCTTCATCCCGGTTTATGTACCTTGATACCGGCAATCCCGGAAACGGCTGGATCAAATTGCCGGATATGCCATCTCCGTTGAGTGATTTCATGTTTGCAGCACAAACCGACGGCGAGTTTCCCGCACTCTGGTTAATAGGCGGAAGAATCAGGAAAGCGGGGGATAAAATAACCAGGTTTTCTGCGAAGGTATTCAGGTACAGACCCCTTGCAGGGGTATGGGAAAGAAGGGGTGATATCCGGATTCCCGGTAAAGAGAGTGTAACTCTTGCTGCCGGAGCAGCCATGCCTGCAGGCGCAAGCCATATATTAGTTATCGGGGGCGACACGGGTGAGGTCTTTAACAGGGTGGAGCTTGCCATAGGAGAGATAGAGGCGGGAAATAACAGATACATACCGGTAAGGGACAGCCTTTGGAGGAACCATCCGGGGTTCAGTAAAAATATTCTGGCATATAATACGATTACAGATGTATGGTACATTGCCGGAGAATGGGAGGGTGAGGCTCCTGCTGTTACCAGGGCAATAAGTCTTAATAACAGGATAGTAATTCCCGGCGGGGAGATCAGACCCGGAATCCGTACCCCCAATCTTACCTCCCTGACCCTGACATCTTTGCCGCGGTTTGGCTGGATTAACTACCTGGTCCTTGCCCTCTATTTTGTTGCCATGCTTGGTGTAGGATTCTGGTTTATGCACCGGGGTAAGGATGCGGATGATTTTTTTAAGGCAGGCGGACGGATTCCCTGGTGGGCCGCGGGAATCAGTATTTTTGCCACAACTCTCAGCGCAATTACCTTTATTGCAATACCAGCCAAATCGTATGCTGACGACTGGCGCATGCTGATGTTCAATATCTGCATTATTATGATAGCTCCCGTTGTAATCAGGTACTTCCTTCCCTTCTTCAGAAGGTTCAATCTGAGTACGGCCTATGAGTATCTTGAATTGCGTTTCAGCCGCCCGGTAAGGTGGGTGGCCAGCGGATTGTTTATTACATTTATGGTTTCACGGATAGCGATAGTACTGTTTCTGCCCTCACTTGCACTGCATGCGGTTACAGGATTCAGTGTATACTGGTCGATAATCCTCATGGGGGTTATAACAATAATTTACTGTACCAGCGGAGGAATGGAGGCTGTTGTATGGGGCGATGTTATACAGGGATTTATTCTTGTTTCAGGAGCTCTTCTTGCATTCGGGTTCATGATAACCGGAGTGGAAGGGGGACTGGGAGGGTTTATTGAAGTTACCTCTGAATACAGCAAATTCCGTATGTTTGATTTCAGCTTTGATTTCACGCAACCGGTGTTTTGGGTAGTTATGATCGGCGGACTTGCAAATTCGCTTATCCTTTACACAAGTGACCAGTCGGTGGTCCAGCGGTATATGACAACAAAAAATGAGAAGGCCACGGCACGGGGCATATGGCTGAATGGTATAATCAGTGTGCCGGTTTCGCTGCTCTTTTTCCTGCTTGGAACAGGACTTTTTGCATTTTATTACTTTAACCCTGAAAGACTTGCGTTAACAAATCCCAATATTGATGCTACGTTTCCTCAATTCATCGTGGGAGAGCTGCCGGCTGGAATAGCCGGGGTACTCATATCGGCAATTTTTGCCGCTGCCATGTCTACCCTGTCATCAAATATCAACTCGGTATCAGCAGTTATTACATCGGATTTTTATAAAATACTGTCGACTTCGGCCGGTACCAGGAGTATAATGCTGTCTGCCAGGTTATCAGGAATAGTGGTGGGTGTTCTTGGAATTTCAATGGCCTTAATGCTGGCAACCTGGGATATTGCCTCACTTTGGGACCAGTTCAATACTTTTCTAGGGTTGCTGACCGGCGGACTTGCGGCGCTTTTCATAATGGGGATATTCTTCAGGCACATTTCGGCACCGGCTGCACTGGGTGGGGTCACTACGGGCATGACGGTACTTGTATGGATACAGATGAATACCAACCTCTCATTCTTACTTTACGGAGCGGTGGGAATGACTGTCAGCGTTGCAGTGGCGGTGTTGATTGCCATGGCGGTCCCCAATAAAAAGCCTGTTGAGGGATATACTTTTAAAACAAGAAAGGCCAGGACGATTGAATGATATGGTTTGGAAGAAGTACCAAAAAACAAATTATAAGCAGAAATACGGATTAATAAACGTGCTCTGTACGATTTGATTTCTAATAAAAAACTAAGGGCAGGATGACAGATCATGAAATCATAAAAAAAGCCGGAAAGCTTTCTGAACAGTACAGAAAGGAGTTGCTGGATAATGTTATCCCTTTCTGGATAAAGTATTCCCGGGACAACAGGTGCGGGGGATATTTCACTTGCCTTGACAGAATGGGAAATATTTATGACACCGATAAATTCATCTGGCTTCAGGGAAGACAGGTCTGGATGTTCTCTGCAATGTATAACCGGGTAGAGCAAAGGGATGAGTGGCTTGAGATGTCTCTGCACGGAGCAGCGTTCCTTGAGATGTATGGGAGAGACAAAGCTGGGAACTGGTATTTCTCCCTTGACAGAGAAGGCAAGCCATTGGTCCAGCCCTATAACATATTTTCCGATTGCTTTGCTTCGATGGGGTTTGGCCAGCTTTTTAAAGCAACCGGGGAGAAAAGGTATGCAGATATTGCTCATGCAACATTCAGGAATATACTTTCAAGGCAGGATAACCCAAAGGGTAAATACAACAAGGCTTTCCCTGATACCAGGCCGCTAAGAAATTTCTCGCTTCCCATGATCCTGTGTAATCTTGCCCTGGAGATAGAGGAGTTGCTTGATCCAACGGAGATCAGAAAGCTTGGTGATGACTTGATCATGGATGTGATGGAAGTGTTTTACCATCCTGAGAAGGGCGTAATTCTTGAAAATGTGTCACCTGACGGGTCTTTCGCCGACTGTTTTGATGGTCGTCTTGTGAATCCCGGGCATGGTATTGAAGCCATGTGGTTTATTATGGATGTTGCACGAAAATATAATAACGGTGATATTATCAAAGAGGCTGTAAGGATAGTTATCGAGACACTCGAGTTCTCATGGGATAACGAACATGGCGGCATATTCTATTTTAAGGATGTTAAGGGGCATCCCCCGCAACAGCTTGAATGGGACCAGAAGCTGTGGTGGGTCCATATCGAAACCCTTATAAGTCTGCTGAAAGGTTATCTGCTGACAGGAGATAAACGATGTGCAGAGTGGTTTTTCCGGGTACACGGCTATGTTTGGGATCATTTTCCTGATCCTCAGGCCGGTGAATGGTTTGGGTATCTTAACCGCAGGGGGGAGGTGATGTTACCACTTAAAGGGGGGAAATGGAAAGGTTGTTTTCATGTTCCCAGAGGTTTGCTCCAATGCTGGAAGACCCTTGAGGAGATATCGGCAACCAGCAAATCCTGAGCAGGTTTCTCCCACTATGCTGTAATTGTAATTCCGATGGATCGTTCGTGTTGTTTATGCTAATATTAAGAAGCATAAAGAGGGAGTCATTTCGGGATGATGTGCAGAAAAATATTTTTGGAAGGTTTAAATAGTATAATTAATATTTATCAGTTATGGAAAATACTAAATTTAATAAAAACATGCTTTTTCATTTTACTGCAATTGTATTAGCAATGGGGGTAATAGTTGGGTGTAGTTCAAAGGATAGGTTGTTTACAGCAGAGACACCCGAAGAGATTAAAAACAGTGTAACTATACCAGCTCTTGATCTGGATGGTGACTCATACCGACAGGTGGTGGTTGACAAGGAGGAAGGACAGTACCTTGGGCATGTGACAACGGTTCTGCTTGAAGATGGGAATACGATTTATGCAGTATATCCCAAGGGTCACGGACAGGG
>SKND01000156.1 GCA_007120695.1 Bacteroidales bacterium
AGCCTGAGCATTTCTGCGTGCTTGCCAAGCGCTTTTAAAAATGTTGGTTCTATGCGGTAGCTTACACCATGTTTCTCTGTGGTCTCTTTTACAATGGCTGAGAGCTTTTTGTAATGAACATGACAGACTTGGGGGAAGAGGTGATGTATTGCGTGGTAGTTCAGTCCCCCCAAAAGCCATGTTAACAACCTGTTGTCCGGGGCATAATCTGAGGTTACCAATAACTGATGGACGATCCAGTTATTTTCTATGGTGTTTTTCTCATCTGGCAGGGGATATGCCGAATCAGGCATAATATGTGCAGTTTGAAAAACTACACTAAGCAATACGCCAGCTATAAAATGCATTATAAAGAAGAACAGCAGTGTAAGGTACCAGGGGATGGGAAGTATGATAACTGGCAAAACAATAAAAATGATATAATACATTATTTTCGAGAGTACCAGCTCAACCATCAGCCTGCTGAAGGAATTTTTTCCCCTTCCCAGGAACCCCATCTTCCTGTATTTGAATAATTGTTTGAAGTCCTTGGTGGTAACCCACAGGATTGTCATAAGCCCGTATAATAACCATGCATATAAATGCTGGTAACGGTGTATTCTCCGATGGGGTTTATGAGGAGAAAACCGCAACAGTGGTGCAGGGTCTATATCAGCGTCAAAACCGTCTATATTGGTAAACCTGTGGTGAATATTGTTGTGCTGGATTTGCCAGGTGGCAGGTTGCCCGCCAAGAAGATATAAAGAGTATCCGATCCATCTGTTTACATCTTGTTTTTTTGAATAACTACCGTGGTTGGCATCATGCATGACTGTCATTCCTGTTCCGGCCATACCCAATCCCATCAATATCCAGCATAACAGTATCAGGGGAGTTGAAGAAACCACACCGGTCATCATCAGAAAATAGGGGGCAAGGTATAATGTTAACATGAAAATTGTCTTAACCACCATATCTGTATTTGCATATTTCGAAATATTGTTTTGTTCGAAATATTCATCAGCTTTTTTCCGCAATTCAATCATGAAATCGGCTTTATTCTCTGTTCGGAATCTGGGTGATTGGGGGATCGGGGTCATATTGTTTTTAATATAGTATAAGGCATAGTTAGTGTATTGTATAACAGTGTGTTATTAATTAATGGCTGATATTTTTATTTGAAAAAGTGATAAAATATTGCCAAAGATAGTTATATCCATAACTCAAAATTAGTTCACTATCATATATTATACAAACAAAAAACTTAAAATAATTTGCTGATTAGAAAAAAAAATCATTAATATTGCATTCAGATAACAGAGCATATTATGAATCGTGTTCATTCGTATTTTACCTGGAACTTTTTTTTCTTTTATTTTTTGAATAAAAGGGGCCGGACTATGCGATGAACTGATCATATCAGAATATCAAAAAAAGAAGGGCCCCTTGTAAAAGGGGCTTTTTTTTTGCAAAAATTTACAAAAACAATCAAATGGATAATAAAACAGAAGACGGCAAACCGGCACTGGCAATTTTTGGAACCGGATTAATTGGCTGCTCAATGGCAGAGGGCCTTAGAGATATGGTTTCAGAAATTATAGGTGTGGATAATAACAGCGCACACCTGCAGGAGGCTCTTTACAGGGGAATGATAGACAGGAGCATGTCAGCCGGGAATGCAGCGGCGTATGCCGGGATAATTGTTATTGCCGTTCCTGTTGATGCGACCATTGAGTTACTGTCGATGATACTTGACCGTGCAGATGAGAATGCTGTGGTTATAGATGCAGGCTCAATAAAAGGGGCCATTTGCAGGTCGGTGGCAGATCATCCTAAAAGGAAGCAGTTTGTTGCTGCCCATCCCATGGCCGGACTGGCACTATCAGGCCCTGATGCATCTGATGCCCGGCTTTTCAGGAATAAAAAGGTGATTGTTTGTGAAAAGGAGAATAGTTCTGATCATGCACTTCTGACAGCCCTTGATGTTTTTAAAAGACTTGGCATGGAGTTGGTATATATGGCTCCTGAGGTCCATGATATGTATGTTGCCAGGGTATCTCATCTTCCCCAGGTTCTTGCCTACTGCCTTTCAGCTATTAACAGTGAAAAGATAAGTGGTTCCCGGCCTGCATACCAGTCCCCTGAAAGAATTGAAGTGAAGGATTATAATGAGAAAAATGAAAAAAGCGTTGGTGCTGAGAGTGCTGTAAGTATTGCCTCTACCGGGTATGAATCTGCTACTCGCCTGGCATCAAGTCCTGCAGATATGTGGATACCCATTCTTAATCATAACCGGTTGAATGTGACCGGCAGCCTGGATGAAATGATAGCCGGGTTGACTGATATCAGGGATATGATCAGTAAAGGGGACTGGGAATCTCTTGAAAAAATTATCGACAAGGCAAACATGTCAAGAGAACATTTTATATCTGTTTATAAATAAATGTGATAATGCGAAATAATTTTAAGTCAGAAACCCTAAAGAGTATGGAAAAGCAGGATGTCAAAAAATCCGGGAAATCTATTGTTATTGCAGGTCCGTGCAGTGCAGAGTCGCCCGAACAATTGCTGGAGACAGCTAATGCACTGAAAAGTTCCGGAAGCGTTAATTATTATCGTGCGGGCCTATGGAAACCTCGTACATCACCCGACTCATTTCAGGGTGTCGGTGCGGAAGGGCTGAAGTGGCTGAAAATGGTAAAACAGGAGACAGGTATGAAGGTAGCCACTGAGGTAGGGTGTGAAAAGCATGTGCTTGAAGCCCTTAAATATGATATCGACCTGCTGTGGATAGGGGCCAGAACAGTTAGTAATCCGTTTGTTGTGCAAGAGATTGCCGAGAGTCTCCGGGGTGTTGATATACCCATACTTGTTAAAAATCCGTTGAATCCCGACCTGGAATTATGGTACGGTGCAATCATCAGGTTTATGAAACAAGGAATAAAGGATGTAGGTGCTATACACAGGGGGTTCTCAATCTGGGGTGAGTCGGTATACAGGAATCCTCCGCTCTGGAAGATTCCTGCCGCACTTAAAGAACGTCTTCCTGATATCAGGATAATCTGCGATCCGAGTCACATTGCAGGAAAGCGAAGTCTTGTTCCACTGGTTTCGAGGAGAGCACTTGAAGAGGGTGCCGGAGGATTAATGATTGAGGTTCATCCCGATCCGTCAATAGCAATGAGTGATGCAGCACAGCAACTTACGCCATCAGCATACTGCGATCTGATAAGTGAACTTGATCTTCACAACTGCAATAATGGTAAAAGGGAAGAGTCATCTATTGATGAACTTAGCAGTGAAATGGATATGGTTGATGAACTTCTTGTCCATACCATTGCCAACAGAATGGAGTTATCGAAACAGATTGCAAGAATGGAAACCCCCGGACGGTCAGATGATGGACAACCACAAAAACTGAAGAAGGTATTGAAAAAGTTGCTTGGACTGGCAACCGAGGATGGTTTGAGACCTGATTTCATACACAGGTTATTTGATGAAATTCAAAAGGAGTCATACCACATGAACTCATAGTGCGGGAGTTTTATTAAAAATTTAAAATTTCCGTTTAACTTTAAGCTGTGAAATTATTCTTAAACTCAACTTAAGTTGTTGTTTTATATGATTATGCAGCTTGAGGTTATTAATCAATTACATGGAAAAAATACCTGTTCACCTGAAGAACCGGCAATCTCTGGTTATTGTGGGAGAATGCTTCAACAATTTGAAAAGATATTTTAACGACAGAAACACTTTTATCATCACCGACAGGAATCTTGACAATATTTATAAAGAGCGTTTCCCGGATTGTCCTGTTTATATAATCGGTCCCGGGGAGAAAAGCAAAGACCTGGCAGTTGTCGGAGATATCTCACGATGGCTGCTTGATCAGGGAACTGACAGGAAATCATTTATTGTTGGAATTGGTGGAGGCGTTGTTTGCGATATTGCCGGATTTGTAGCTGCAACATATATGAGAGGTGTGAAATTCGGTTTTGTGGCTACCAGCCTCCTGGCTATGGTTGATGCTGCCATTGGAGGGAAAAACGGGGTAAACCTCGACGGATACAAAAATATAATCGGAACTTTCACACAGCCTGAATTTGTCATTTGTGATGTGGATCTGTTGCTGAGCCTCCCGGAGAAGGAATTTGTCAACGGTATGGCTGAAGTAATAAAACATGCTCTGATTAAGGACAGAAGCCAGTTTAAACGGCTTGAAGAGTTCAGTACCCCGGTAATGGCAAGAGAGCGGAATGAGATGGAGTATATGGTTGGTCACTCAGCAAGGATCAAGGCCACTATCGTTGAGATGGATGAGCTGGAGCATGGGGAGAGGCGAAAGCTTAACCTCGGCCACACCTGGGGTCATGCAGTTGAAAAAGTCACAGGATTGTCTCACGGAGAATCGGTTGCAATAGGTTTGGCCTTCTCGGCTGGCCTGTCAGTGAAAAAAGGACTGATGACTGAAGCAGAGCGGAGGAGAGTTTTAGAACTGCTGAAGACTTACGAACTCCCGGTTATGAGTCCCGCCGGTCCTGCTGAAGTGCTGGATGCACTTATAAAGGATAAAAAGCGCGAAGGAGATTCGATCCACTTTGTATTGATGAAGGGTATAGGCGACGTAGTTGTCGAACCCATTAACCTGGAAGAACTGAAAAATTTTGCAATTAATGAGCAATGACGCCAACATTTGTGTTAGCATAGGCAATATCCCTTTTGATACAATAGCCGGTATACTTGGAAAGGTTGATATGGCCGAGATCAGGATCGATCTCGCCGGACTTGGTGAAGATGAATTAAAAAGTGTATTTAACTGCCACAGTAATCTGATAGCAACATGCAGGGAGGGAGAATTTGATGATCAGCAACGGGCAATACTGCTGGAACAAGCAATGGAATATGGTGCTGCAATGGTTGATATTGAGGCAGATGCAGATCAATACTGGAGGAAACGGATGGTGGCAAAAGTTAAGGAAGCAGACTGCACACTTATACTATCACGGCATTATTATACACACACACCTTCCGGAGGTGAGTTGAGGGAACTTGTTGACGAAATGTTTGGCATGGGGGCCGATATTGTTAAATTGGCCACACAGGTTAATCACCCCTCTGATGCCGCAGCACTGCTCGGGCTCTATGCCGATTATAAGAATATAGTTGCCGTGGGCATGGGCCCCCTGGGTGTTATTACCCGGCTGGCCTCTCCGTTGTTGGGAGCACCGTTCACATTTGCATCATTTGGCGATAATCCGGCAACTGCAGCAGGTCAGATAGAATACAACGAAATGGCAGAGCTGATAGAAAGAATTTCTTCAAATGCCTGAAATTCAAACATTATCCATGATAATACCTGAAGACATTGGTAGTCCCATAAAACCAGGAACTTTAGCAAAATCCGGAATAACTTCAAAGTCTGGATCGACTGCAAAATCCCGAACAACCGAAATACCCGGAACAACCGCAATACCCGGAA
>SKND01000036.1 GCA_007120695.1 Bacteroidales bacterium
GCAATTGAGTATGGAAGGAACGGTTTTCCGGTTACTGAACTTATCGCCCACTACCTTGATATAACAGTTGGCAGACTGGGGCATTTTCCAAACTTCAGGGAGACATATATGCCTGACGGAAGAATGCCGGCAAAGGGTGAAATCTTTAGAAATCCATACCTGGCCAATACCTATGAGACTATAGCCAGGGAGGGACGGGATTCATTCTACAAAGGTGAAATTGCCAGGACCATTGAACAATACATAAGTGAGAATGGCGGTTTTTTAAATTACGAAGACATGGCTTCACACACCAGCACCTGGGTTGATCCGGTATCATCAAATTACCGCGGATACGATGTCTGGGAGCTGCCCCCGAACGGACAGGGTATTGCCGCTTTGCAGATACTTAATATACTTGAAGGATTCGATATCGCCTCGATGGGTTTTTACAGTCCGGAATATATTCACACTTTCGTGGAAGCGAAAAAACTTGCTTTTGAAGACAGGGCACATTATTACGCCGACATGGATTTCAGTCCCGTCCCCGTTGAAAAATTGATATCCAAAGATTATGCTGATCAAAGGCGCAAACTGATAAATCCGGACCGTGCATCCAGGCGTTATGATCCCGGACTTATGGAGCAACCCAGTACAATCTATCTCACGGTAGCAGATAAAAATGGTAACATGGTATCACTCATTCAAAGCAATTACCGTGGTATGGGTAGCGGAATGACACCTCCCAAACTGGGTTTTGTTATACAGAATCGTGGAGAGGGATTTACACTTGAACCTGGCTATTTCAATACATTCGAACCCGGAAAAAGACCCTTTCATACTATTATTCCAGGATTTATAACCAAAGACGGTGAGCCTTATATGAGCTTTGGTGTAATGGGAGGAGACATGCAACCACAGGGTCATGCTCAGATAGTGGTCAACATGGTAGATTTCGGAATGAATCTGCAGGAAGCCGGTGATGCTCCGAGAATTTACCATACAGGATCTTCAGAACCAACCGGTCAGCGGATGAATGATGGCGGAGTTGTCATGCTCGAATCAGGTTTCCCTTACGAAACCATTCGTGAGCTCCTCGGAAAGGGGCACAGGATGCAGTGGACTGCAGGGCCCTTCGGTGGTTACCAGGCCATCATGTGGGACCACATCAATAAAGTATACTACGGAGCTTCTGAATCAAGAAAGGATGGACAGGCTGCCGGGTACTAAACAGTTTCTGTCCATAATATCCGCCTGCTGCGATACGCTCGTCAAAAAAATGCTGCCAGGTCTCATATACAGCGTTCAATATGGCTTTAGCCTCAAACTGTCAGCAATTCCTGCCCTGTACGAGGTGGTTTAATTATATCCTCGTATACTCTGAAAACAAGACTTTTAGGGGTTATGTATCAGAATATCTTTTGGTTAAGCCCAGATTTTTTTGTATCTTAGCATTTTAAAGAGAATTTTAAATTTAATTATAAAGCTATGCTATTCTACTTAAAAGAAAGGACAAAAACTATGAAAAATCCTGAAATCAAAGTCATGTCAATGCTGGTATTGTTTGCTCTACTCCTTGCTTCATGCGGTGGCGGCGGAAGTGCGGATAGGGTTAGGCAGGAACAGCTGAATGAGATCAAGGAGAGTACTTCTGAGAGTCTGCATGACCTGCTTTACGATATCGAAGAAAGGATAGAGATAATTGAAGAGCAGATGGAGCAGGCAGAGGGAGAATTAGCGGCAGAACTTGAAGAATCAAGAGATGAGGTAAAAGAGCAAAAGGAGATCATTGAAAATGAGATGGCTAAAATAGATGAAGCCACCCTGGATACCTGGAATGATGTTATTGAAAGTTCATCCGCAACTATTGCCCAGGTGCGTTCCGAGCTTAATGAAATATCCAGAAAAGTACGCGATCTTATAGAAGAATAAACTTCACAAGGGGTTTACCTTGATTTATAAGAAAACAGCCCGGTACCTGATTGAATTAAAGGTTCCGGGTTTTATTTATATCTCCGGGCAATTCGCAGTAAACCCTTATACCACAAGGCTTTATTGTAATTTGATAGATACCAGTCCATTAGTGATGCGTTATTAAAGAAAACAACACAACATTCAGATTACCAGTCAATTGATTGTGCTTTTTTTCATTCCAAATCCGGAGGTAATCCTGTCGAGGATTATTGCAAGTATCACAACGATCAACCCTGCTTCAAACCCCTGCCCTACCTGTAATCTCTGTATACCCCTCAGAACATCCTCACCCAGGCCACCTGCCCCTATCATTGCGGCAATAACAACCATTGACAGGCCCAGCATTATTGATTGGTTTACTCCGGCCATTATGGTTGACTTGGCAACCGGTATCTGGACCTTTAAAAGCTTCTGCATAGCTGTTGCACCAAATGCATCTGCAGCTTCAATAAGTTCTTTCGGAACCTGGCGTATACCGAGATTAGTCAATCTTATAAGTGGTGGAAGCGCAAAAACAAATGTGGCAACCACCCCGGGTACCAGTCCAAGTCCGAAAAACATAACGGCAGGAATAAGATATACAAAAGCGGGCATGGTTTGCATGAAATCAAGTACCGGCCTGATAACGGAATTGAAACGATCACTTCTGGCAGCCCAGATTCCAAGAGGCATCCCGACTATTATGACAATGATCTCAGCTGTCAGGACCAATGCAAGGGTTTCTATGAATGCTTCCCAAAGACCAATATTTTCAGTAAGCAGTAGACCTGCAAATGCAATTAAGCCATTCTTCCATCCTGCCATATACCACATAATGGCAACAATTAAAAGCATAAACACCAGAGGATGCAGGAATAGCATTCCTTCTCTGAAGTTATCAACCAGGAAGTAGATAAAAGCACTGAATCCGTCAAAAAAACCGCCAAACTTAACCTCCAGATAGTTAACAGCAGATGTTATCCAGTCTCTCAGGGGTATTCTGTATTCAAACATAGTTTGATTTTTGTATTGTAAAATTGAAGATTTGAATCATCCATGTGCCAAGTCACACAAAAAGGCATGAATTTCACTGTTAGCCAGGACTGTCGAATTCAAACGATTCTGAAAGCGCAGCAATCACAGCTCCTTTGACAATAACACCTTTGAGCCTGTTATTCTCATCTGTAACCGCAACCGGACCATACTGGTGCCCGGAATAGATATTAATAATATCAATAAGAGGCATGTTCTCGTCAACACTCAAAGCATTATGCAGTAATGCTTTATCAAACTGAAGGTCTTCCTTTTCCTTGTGGTTTTTGATATACTCCACCAGCTCACTGGTCCGGATATAACCCTTTAACTCCCTCCTGGTATCAATCATAAGTATTCCCGTAAGCCCTTTTTTTCTTATTTTCCTGAGTATGGTCCGGGGACCGTCACCAGGAAATGCAGTATCTTCAACAGGTTGCATGATTGACTGGGCAGTCAGCACAACTGACCGGTTCATATCCTCTACAAACGCTTTAACATAATCGTTTGCCGGCTTTGATATAATCTCTTCTGCTGTACCTGTCTGAATAACCTCGCCATCATTCATTATTGCAATACGGTTACCCAGTTTAAAAGCTTCATCAAGATCATGAGTAACAAATATGATTGTTTTTTGCAATCTCTCCTGCAGTTCAAGAAGTTCATCCTGCATTTGCCGGCGAATAAGAGGATCAAGAGCGCTGAATGCCTCGTCCATAAGCATGATATCGGCATCAACTGCAAGACCCCGTGCAAGGCCTACCCGCTGAAGCATACCTCCGGAAAGCTGTGAGGGATAACTATTTTCGTTCCCCTTCAAACCTACAAGCTCAATTACCTCACGGGCTTTTTCACGACGGGCAATCTTCTCTACTCCCTGCAACTCAAGTCCAAACTCAACATTTTCAAGCACAGTACGATGGGGTAATACAGCAAAATTCTGGAATACCATTCCACAGAAATTTTTCCTGCGAAATTCCCTTAGATCTTTTTTACCCAGTTTAGTTATATCTACGCCATCAATAATTATTTCTCCCCTGGTTGGTTCATGCAACCGGTTAATCAAACGCTGTAAGGTGGATTTGCCGCTTCCCGACAGGCCCATGAGAACAAATATTTCACTCTTTCTAACCGACAACGATACATTGTACACCCCAACAATTTGATTCTGCTCGCTTAAAACCTCGTTTTTAGATTTTCCTTCCTTCAAGGCTTTTATTGCTTTGTCAGGATTTTTACCAAAAATTTTAGTCAGATTTCTTAGTACAATTTTTTCTTCCATTTTTCTGATTAAGTAGATTGATTACTTCAGCCAGCTGTCCACCCTGCCAGGATTCTCAGATATCCATTGTCTTGCCGCATCAAAAGGTTCTGTACCCCCCTCAATCAGCATCATTACCTGTCCCATCTCTTCAGCAGTCCAGTAGAAATTATCGAGAAGAGAATAAACATCAGGAGCTTTGGTTTCCAGTTCCGGAGTCACAATAGTTGCAATATGTTCCGCCTCACCAAAAGCATTTCTGGGGTCTTCAAGATATTTCAGATCATAAGCTGCAAACTTCCAGTGCGGTGTCCATCCTGTAACAACAATCCATTCGTCCCTCTCAATTGCCCTGCGCAGTGCTGCTGTCATGGCAGCATCCGATCCGGAAAGCAATTGGTAGTCAAGATCATAATCCTCAACTGCCCTTTCTGCTGCCGACATCAGTCCTGCTCCCGGATCAATGCCTGTTATCCGGCCATCAAACTCTTCAACATAATCATTCAGGTCTTCAATACTATTAACTGAGACGTATGAAGGCACAACCAGGCCTATTTTTGCACCCTCAAGATTCGGTCCGAGATTGACAATTCTGTCTCTGGTTTGATCCAGATAAGCTTCGTGTGTTGCAGGCAGCCAGGCTGCAACAATGGCATCAAAATCACCACGTGATACTCCCATCCACATCGGACCGGCATCCACCGAAGTAAGGGATACTTCCTTCCCCAGCCTGTCCTCGATCACAGCAGCCACAACATGTGTCGATGCAATCTCCGAATCCCACAAAACATAACCGAGTTCTATTGTTTCAGATTCAGTAGTACATGAATGTAAATTAAAGAAAACAAAAAGAACCATCAAAAAACCGGCTATACTTCTGGAAATCATTCTTAAGTTTTTCATAATTATTGCCATTTTATTGAGTTTTAAAATTCTGCTCTGATAACTGGTTTTAAAAATTATCAATACTTCAATGAATTATTTTACCGCACAATTTAGGTTAATAAGTTTATTTATCAATGAGTTATATTTTACAGAAAATTCATTTTCAGTATTTCAATTACATGAATGCCACATCAAACCAATTTTAAAAATCACATTTCAGCGATTTTATTTCAATGATCAATTACCCGGAGATAACATGCTTCGGGCATTCTTATTTCAATGATCAATTACCCGGAGATAACATGCTTCGGGCATTCTTATTTCAATGA
>SKND01000258.1 GCA_007120695.1 Bacteroidales bacterium
CAACAGCCATACAGGATAAGCATAGGAGAAATGCCAGAGGATGCCAGATATAATAAACTGAAGATGGAAAGTAAGCACCTACAAAACATCATCAAGATAATCTGCTACAGAGCTGAAACTGTTATTGCTAATTTACTGGCCGGATATTATCGAAAAAGTACCAATGAAATAAGAGGGTTGGCAAAGAGTATTATATTTGCAAAGGCGGATATATATCCGGATTATCAAACAAACATCCTTACGGTGCGATTAAACAGCCTGGCTACACCAAGGGACAATATGGCTATAAGGGAGATTTACCAAACGTTAAACGATTATGAGGCGGTCTTTCCAGGTACAAGACTTAAGCTCGTTTATAAATAATGCGACATTGAAAACTGCGCCAGATCAGGAGGTCTGAAGTTGTAGTAAACAAGGGTTATAAGAGAGTTGATGTGTTTCCCTGGTGTACGATACAGGATATGGCTGTCCGAAACCGTGCAATTATTCAGTATTTATTTTGCCATGGATTCCCGGCCGGGATGTTTTACTTTAAAAATACTTTTTCAGAAAGCCATTGCAATCAATGACTTCAATTTCGGAGAAATAGAAATCCCCGGCATCCTCAGTAATTATAATTTTGCATCCGGAATCAAGGGCCGAATAGTATTCCAATCCGTCTTCGAAATCATTAATTTTTTTGTTTGTAATGGTTTGTTTCACGGTAATTTCATCGGTTTTTGTTATCGCAATTTTTGTGGCCAGAAGCGTTATCTTCTTTTTTGCCATGTCATTCCCGTTTTTTTTTCCGGAAAAGTAAAATGCGATAGCAAGGCACAGGGGAGAGGTATATAGCTGAAAGCGGCTGTTCTCTGCAAGGCTGAGTACCCGGGCGGCACTGGTGAATACCGGGTACTCTTTGTTAAGCACCATTACAAGTATGTTTGCATCAAGAAAGACCTTCATTTCCGTGAGTTGTAGTACTCATTTCTCCTGGATTTGCGCGAACGTTTCCTGGTCAGATATTTTGGGCTGCCTTCAGCCAGCTGATTAACCCAGTCTGAAATTGGTAGCTCCTCAAGGGTTTTATAGCTGGCTGTTGTAACCTGGCGCAACAGGAATTCAGTCAGCCTTGAAAGGCTGATGTTCTGCGATTCAGCATATTTTTTAGCCTTCTCGATTACTTCCTTATCAAATGAAAGGGTGACTTTTGCATCCATGACTTCAATTTATACGACTAAGTTAAAAAAATTATACGTATAAAAAAATAAATGCAGGGAATTAAAATTCAGTTTTGAATATTTATGATTGGTTTTTTACCATATGGTTATCATTATAAACCAATCGGGACGTAACCCGAAATCTAACCCTGATTGGAAAACAAAATTCATTATAATCAGCATTAAAACTGAATCTTATATCCAAGTGATGGGATGGGCATCTTCATCATGTCGATAATTACATCTTTTGTAATGAAATCATAGAATGGATCGGAATAGTCGGGTTGCATTAAGGCGTTTTTCACCATTAATGACCATACCCCGGTGTATTTTGCATTGTTTATCCGGTAGCTGATTGAAAAATCAACACCTGTAGATGAAGGGAACTGCCTGGTAAATGCCTGCGAATTGTCGGGCTTATACATTTGTCCCGCAATCGATTCGTCATACAGAGCCGGTGTGTATCGTAAACCGCCCATATAGGTTACTTTAGCACTAAGGCTAAGGATGTTTTTATCTTTAACCATCCATTCTTTTCCGGCAAGCAGGTTTATAACATGTCCTCTGTTGAAACGTGTGCTGTATTCTTCACCATCGCCGCCAACATACTTTGAATCAAATAACGATCCGGTGATTAAATAGTAATATCCATCTTTCAGAAATCGCTCAAAGGTTACATCAATACCGTAGTTTTTACCGGCACCACTGTTTTCCAATTTGCGGTTGATTGCCCAGTTGGAAGTAACATTTATAATTGAAAACGAACTGTTTGGATAAACCGGAATATCCTTCAATAACTGGTAATATGGTTCTATTTTAATTCGCATTACATCGCTTACTTTCCGGCTGTACCCCAGAACGAAATGATGCGATTTCATAAAATCAAGATTTTTGTTTGGCGTTTCAATTGTGCCGTTATTGTTGGTTTGTGAATAATAGGTGCGCAACTCTTCCATTTGGGAATGTAATCCGTAAGCGACACTTAACTCATCATTTTGTGTAAAGTTCCAGCTTAAACCTGCCCGTGGTTCAAATGTTGTTTTATCGTTCACGTTGAGATACATTGTATGAAACCCAATGTTGGTCGAGAGGTTGGGCAGAAGGTCAATTTTGAATTGAGAAAACGCCTGAGTCGAAAACCCGGTTCCCCTGTTATCCACAAAGGTTAACATCTCTTCCGGATTATCCCTGAATGCTTTTTTCAAGCTATTGTCAAAGAATAAACTATTTAGAGTTATCCCTGTACGCGAGCTTACTCTATTGCTAAACCTATGATTTACAATTGACCTGAATGTATATTTTCCCTCAGTGCTTTTAATATAATCGGTTGGAAGTAACCTCGAATCAAATGTGTATTCTTTTTTATCCATTCCATATCTCATTCCATCCGCACTTAGGGTAGAGTGAATAAATGTGCTGGTACCAAATGAGATACGGTGTGAAAGCCCAATAGCTCCAAAGCGATTGAAATAATCCAGGCCTGTACGATCATAGTCTGTTTCCCATTTTGAGATGTCAGTCTCTGCTGTTTTTATATTAATGTCATCGGCACCCAGTCCCCAGAACGAGAATATGCCGGCATTTTGTGTGGGAAAATCTAATTTAAAGCTTAAATCCTGATAAGTCGGCAGGTTTGGAACGTTCATTATAGGTCCGATATATCCAAGAGTAGAATACCGGTAGTTAAATAAATAACTTGCTTGTTTACCTTTCACAAAAGGTCCTTCGGCCGAAAAATCGGTACCTAACAAACTCATTCCGGCTGTATATTCTCTTTTTTCTGAGTTTCCGGTCCGCATTTTAATGTCAAAAACACCCGAACTGGCATTACCATATTCTGCAGGGAATGCGCCTGTGTAAAAGTCAGAATTTCTCAGCATCTGGTTACTTAGCACTGTAATACCCCCGCCACCAACAAAATCAACATTCGGGAAGTGAAAGGCAGCGGGTATATCTACCCCTTCAAAACGCCATAACACTCCTCTGGGCGAATTACCTCTGATGATAATGGCATTACTTGCTGTTTGAGTAGTGGTTACCCCTGCAAAGGCAGAAGCCAAACGTGCGGGATCGTCCAGTCCGCCTGCATAGCGACTGGTTTCTTCAACACTGAAAGTACGTGCACTCAATGTTGCCATTGAATTTACAGGCCGATCTTTGTTCGTATTTGCCCTGATTACCACCTCGCTCAGTGCCAGTGAGGATTCCTTAAGTTCGATATTCAGTACAACCTCTTTTCCTGAACCAACCAGAATTTCTGAAACCGTAAAAGGTTCATATCCTATATAACTTACCTTAAAATTGTACCTTCCGACAGGAACGTCTTCGAGACGGAAATTACCATCCGGGTCGGCAGTAGTTCCTTTAATTGGCTCAAGGCCATCAATAATAATTGTAGCTCCAATAAGAGGGAATTTTGAATTGACATCTGTAATGGTACCTCTTACCGTTTGGGTTAATGTGTTTTGAGAATTTGCATCAGACAATGTCAATACCATCAGGGTTGCTAATGCGAACGTTCTAATTATTTCGATTGTTTTCAATTTTATGTGTGTATATGTTTTATGATTGTTTGCCGTTTATTGTTACCATATGAATAAAAAGTCGTGAAGTTAGAGTATTGTGTCAATAATCAGCTATTTACTATTTGAAATAAAAATCCGGGTTTAAAAGCTGGTAGAGAAATTTTTTTCGTTGAACATATGGTTATGCCTGTTAAAAGACGGAATAATCACCCTCAACGGAATTGAAAGGCAAACGTTCAGATAAGTTCTCTTTCGACGCTTCCCTTATCATGCTGGGATTACCGCTCTTTAATGCATTGCAGTGTGAAGTTACATTTTAATGATCAGGTCACTCAGTGCGGCAGCCAGTTCAACAAGCTTATTACAATCAACAATCCCGATATTGTCTTTTGGGGTATGTGTAATATCCTGATTATCTATGTTTTTAATAAACCACTCTGAGGATACTGCAATGGCCGGTCTGCCATATTGAAGAAAAATACTGTGATCGCCCTGGGGCCAAAGCTTTCCTTCGGTAATACCCGGATACTTTTCTATAACCCGGGTCGCGATGTTTCGGATGGAATCCGGCAGGTCATAGAATGAAAATGCGGATTTACCCTCCTTAAATCCGGCGCCGTCAATATTTATATTGAAAAGGATATTCTCAAATTTACCCTGGTTTGCCTTAATCCACAACATCTGTCCTGGAACCGAATAATAATCCTCACCATTGAAAGCTACTATCTCAATAAGTTTTTCACCCGAATAATCCTTCATTAGTCTGGCCAGAAGCAGCAGGACAACGACACCTGTTGCATTGTCAATCGCACCGGGAGAGCCTTTTTTCGAGTCAATATGTGCAGTTATAACTATTCTGCCATTTCCCGGTTGCCCTTTACTGCCGGTTACATTATACCCTTTACCGGGTACCCTTTCCGATACCGAATTAAGCATTACCTCCATTCCGGTAAAAGCCGAAAGTTGCCTGCCCTCCTCTTCGGTCATATACACGGAAGGCACGTTGAAGTCGCCGTCCTCAATAAGAGGGAAAGGATATACCCCGCCTGCCAGAGCAGCATTCCTTCCTGTCGCACAAATGATAGCCCTCGCTCCTGAGCCTTCAAGAAGCGAGATGATCCTTTGGTGACTTTCGGGGTTGTAAAAAACGAAATTCTTTGGCATCAGCTGTTCGCCGGCAATCTCACCGTGAAGAAAGATAACCTTGCCTTTAAAGTCGCCGTTTTCAAGTTCACCTATGGATGAAGCACTTTCCAATACGGCCCTTACTGAGCAGCCATTTGACCAGGGACTGACCAGAACTTCAAACTCTTTATTACCTGCATGAAGGGTTGCCCCTCCATCGATCCAGTCCACCGCCTCAAATCCCTGTGATTCAGTCTCCCATCCCAGAACTTCCAATTGCTCTCTGAAGAAGCGGGTGGCGTCTCTGTTACCCTGGCTTCCAGTTGTCCGTTCCTTTATATCTACGCATAAAGTCTTCAGCCATTTGCGGCATTTTTCATTCAGATCAATACTGTTCATCATGATAATCAATTATTTTGTGATTCCTTTAACTATTGAATTGAACTTCTCAATCTCTTCCATAACAGGGCTGTGAGCAGAGTTCTCAAAGGTAAAGAATCCTTTTTCCGGTGCTTTCAACTGATTGTAAAAATCTTTTGCAACAGAATACGGGG
>SKND01000159.1 GCA_007120695.1 Bacteroidales bacterium
ATCTTTTCATTGAATTTGGAAGCCATTTCGACAGCCAGCCATTTGGTGAAAATATTTACGCCGGATTTAGCCACAGAGTAACCCGGAACGCGGGTTATAGCAGAATAGGTAGCCATGGATGATATATTAATAATGCTTCCCGTGCCACTGAGAGCCATTGCCTCACCAAAGACCATGCAGGGGGAAACCGTTCCGTTCAGATTAAGTTCGTTGACGTTATTAAAGTCCTCCATTTTCATATCGAAAATGCTTTGATCTTCAGTAAGGGTTGCCCCGGCAATGTTGCCTCCTGCCGCATTTATCAGTATGTCGATCTGACCCCATTTTTCCAGTATTTTGTCTCTGACCTTTCGGAGGCAATCCATATCCAATACATCACAGGCCATAGCCGATACTTCACCATATTTACCAAGTTCTTTCACTTTATTATCAAGCGCATCCTGACGGATATCAATAATAATGACTTTTACTCCTGACTGTAAAAGAGCTTTGGAGATATTACTGCCAAGCACTCCGCCTCCGCCTGTTACAACAGCTGTTTTTCCACTAATATTAAAAGATGAATTGTTCATATAGGTTTTGAATTGTATATTCAGGTTTTAAAATAAATACAAAGGTATATCTTTGTATTGTTTAAATAGATGATAAATTTGCAAAAAATTATAGTTTTTTGACATTTTGTGAGGATATGACAAAGGCTCAGCAAAATATTATGCACGAACAGGTGCTTATACCCGATGGTAGTTCTATTCGGGTAAAATGGGATGATTTTCCTCATTTTACCTTTCCCTGGCATTTTCATAATGAAATTGAAATTGTTTACGTGATCCGCAGTCACGGAACAAGATATGTTGCCGACAGTGTAGAACCTTTTTGTGAAGGCGACCTGGTGATGGTCGGCAGTAATGTGCCTCATTACTGGAAAAATGATAATGCTTATTACAAAGAGAATTCCGGTTTACGGGTTAATGCAATCGTTATTCAGATTATTCCGGAATTTATGGAAAAACCAATAAACAGTTATCCGGAAATGGCACATATTAAAAAGCTTCTTACACGAGCAGATCAGGGTCTTCATTTTTCGAAGTCATTCAGCAGGAAGATAGGTAAACAATTAACGTCATTATACAGTTTAAAAGGCTTTGAACGGTTTTCAGCCTTTCTTAATGTCCTTGACAAAATGGCACGCACCAGCCAATACCGCCTGCTGGCTTCTCCTGATTTCCGGCATAACATCACTAATGTACATGATGACAGGCTAAATAAGATTTTAAATTACATTAAATTAAATTATACTGAAAAAATTTTGCTGGCAAAACTTGCCCGCCAATTTGAAATGAATCCCTCCTCTTTTAGTCGTTATTTTAAATTAAAAACCGGCAAAACACTGATTGAGTATATTAATGAGCTACGCATAAGGTATGCCTGCAAATTATTGCAGGACAACAACTATACTATATCACAAATATGTTTCAAATGCGGATTCAATAATATATCCAACTTTAATCGTTTTTTCAAGGAAAAAATGAAAATTACGCCGAAGGAGTATATTGAAACCAATTAATTAGTGTCTGTCATTTTTAAGGATATGGATCTTCTGCACAATAAGTTGCAAGTTGTTAACAGGTTAATAAAATATTTAATTCAATTATATGGTTGCTGAGCCTTCCGTAATACGTTTCTGGTATTGCTTGGGATTAAGTCCGGTGATTTTTTTAAATGTCCGGTTAAAGCTTGAAAGGCTGTTAAACCCTGTTTCATAGCATATTCTCAAAATTTGCATATCCCCTTTTATCAGCAATTTGCAGGCAAACCCAATCCGTAGCTCATTCAGATAGGTTATCAGGGGCCTTCCTGTTTTTTCTTTAAAGAACCGGCAAAAAGCAGTACGTTGCATACCGGCCAGGCCTGCCATCTTGTCGAGTGAAATATGGTTCTGGAAGTTACTTATCATATAACGGGTTACTTTCTGAATTCGTTGATCTGTTATTGTGTTTTCGTCTGTCTGATATGCATCGCTGGCAAGCAGTTTATAATTTGTATTAAGTGACATGTGCTGGAGTATCTCGAGAAACCGGTTTAACTGTTTGAAGCCTTTAAGTTGTAGTAACCCGAGTAACATCCGGCCAATCTTTTCTGATTCGGGAGGCAGGAAACGAATACCTTTTTCTGAATTTTTAAACAGGCTTTTTATTGCTGCCAGTTCAGCATAGGTATTGATTTGAGTTTCCATAAAATCATTCGGGAACTGGACTACTAAGCGCCTTACAAATAAATCCGGATCACCCTTCATGTATTTATTATCGCTGCGCCAGAAGTGTGGAACACTGCCAGCAAGCATTACCAGGTCGCCCGGCCCAAAATGTCCGATGTGATCGGCTACAAATCTGGTGCCGGTGCTTTCAAGCAGGTAAACAATCTCGTGTTCACTATGGTAATGCCAGGGATAGCCGAAACATGGAATATCACCCCATTTCAGTTTGAGGGTTCTTTGACCGGAAAAATCAATATACTCCTGCAGGAGATTTATCTTTCCCTCTTGTTTTAGGATCATCAATGTATAAATAATATTAAATTATGCTAAAATAATGTAATTTATCATAAAAATAGGTCCTATATTTATAAAATTATTTTTAAGTGTTTTGCGGCTAAGATGCCAGCGCATATTATAAATGATTGAACGTTTATTTTTCATTGAACCTTTAAACTGTAATTCTTTTGCAGAAGTCGATCAATACTTTAGTAAAATTTGAAGAATTACCCGAGAGAAGTTTATTTATAAAAATCTTAAAATACCGGAAATTATGACACAAAAAAAAACAAGCAGGCGAGACTTCATGAAAACCACCATTACAGCAGGTATAGCAGGTTTGATAGCTCCCACTGTTATTCCCTCCAGAGTGATGGCCGCATCAGGCAGAACCGGGGCAAATGATAAAATTGTGCTGGGAGGAATCGGTGTAGGCAGCAGGGGAGGTTCTTTGCTGAATGCATTTAACCAGTTCGAGGATGTCACGATTGCAGCCGTAGCCGATGCTGATATGGACCGGTGCAGGGAGATTGGTAATATATACGGAGCTGACACCTATCAGGATTACCGTCAATTACTGGACCGCGACGACATAGATGGTGTTGTAATTGCGTCACCTGATCATTGGCACGCCCTGCAATCAATACATGCTGCTCAAGCCGGGAAAGACATATACTGTGAAAAGGCACTTACACTAACAATACATGAAGGCCGGCAAATTGTAAAGGCGGCGCGTAAATATAACAGGGTGTTCCAGACAGGAAGTCAACAGCGTTCATCTTCTCAGTTTCATCGCGCCTGCATGCTTATCCGGAACGGTTATATTGGCAAGGTGAAAAAAATATTGGGTGTAAACTTTGCCGGACCCTGGGAAAACGCCTTGCCGGGATATCCAGTACCCGATGGTCTGGACTGGGATATGTGGTGCGGCCCTGCCAGGGTGCATCCCTACAATCCTGAGGTAAAGAATAACCGGGGATATCCCGGATGGCTGTCTATTCGTGATTTTTGCGGGGGAGAGATTTGTGGCTGGGGCACACATGATATTGATCAGATCCAGTGGGCTTTGGGTATGGATGAAGGAGGCCCAATCGAGATATGGACAGTAGGCAAGCCTTATCAGCCGTGGATTGCATCACGACCCGACCGTGCAGGGCGATTCTTTGGAGCCATGGATCCTGTTATTCACATGAAGTACCCGGGAGATATCCATGTGGAGTTTTCCGAAAGGAGGGATCCAAATGGAGGAGCCCTTTTCATTGGTGAGAAGGGCGAAATCCGGGTTGATCGGGGAACGCTTGATCTCAGTAATGAAGAGTGGCGTGAAATTCCGCTGGATAACATGGAGGTTCAGCTTCACACAAGCAATAACCACTACAGGAACTGGATTGATTGTATGAAAGACAGAAGCCGCCCGGTTGCCGATGTGGAGATTGGTCACCGGTCAGCCACTGCATGCCATCTGGGTAATATTGCCCGCTGGATCAGTCAGCGAACAAGGCAAACCGGCGCTCGTCTGGTCTGGGATCCTGAACAGGAAAAATTTATCAATAATGATTGGGGCAATTTTTATTTGGACAGGCCCAGGCGCGATCAATACTCACTACCTAAGGAGATCTGACCAGATGAAATGATTCCAGGGTTGTCTTATTATAATTGTATGGATTAAAAGTAAAACTATTAGCTAATATGTAGTAAAGTATATTTCGCATTATGCTTTAACATTGCTTAACAATATTGAAATAGAACACTGTTATAAACTGTTTAATTATTATGAAAACCAGTCATTGGAATAACCTGCTTAAAATAATTGATGGTGAATTACTGCCTGAAACACCGGTTGCATTTATTATAGATAGTCCCTGGCTACCAGGATGGCACGGGATCAGTACCCTTAATTATTACTCGTCTGAAAAACTGTGGATGGAAGCTAATTTGCATGCGGAAAAAACTTTTCCCGATGTAATGTTCATGCCTGGTTTCTGGTCTGAATTTGCCATGTGTACCGAACCTTCAGCCTTTGGAGCAAGGATGATCTGGCACGAAATGGATTTGCCTTTTGCTGAAACTCTGATAAATGATATTTCCCAGGTTAACAATATCAAAGAGCCTAATCCAAAAACCGACGGGTTACTTCCTTTTATTATACAACGACTGGTTAATTGTCAACCTGAAATTCAAAAAGCAGGGTATGAGATCAAATTTGCCATTGCCCGTGGTCCGTTGAACATAGCATCATTTTTATTGGGTTCCTCTGAATTTATGATGGCAATGATGATGGATCCTGATAACACACACAAACTTCTTGAAAAAATAACCCGGTTTACCATAAGCTGGCTGGAGTATCAGAAGGAAACATTCCCGTCAATAGACGGAATACTTATCCTTGACGATATAGTCGGATTTGTAGGTGATGATGAGTGCAGTAATTTTGCTGCACCATATCTGAAAAGGATTTTTTCCTCGTTCGATGCCAGGGTCAATTTTTTTCATAATGACGCCCAGGGACTTGTAAGTACTCCATATCTGAAAGAGATGGGAGTTAATCTTTTTAACTTCAGCTACGAACATTCACTGCAGGAAATACGTGATCTTGCCGGTGAGGATATTACACTTTTGGGGAATCTCCCTCCCCGTGATGTACTGGCAGCCGGCACTCCGGAGCAGGTCTATGAAGATACAAAGAAGATGTACCGGTCCATCGAAGATAAGCGCCATATCTTATGGTCAGTTGGTGGCGGGATGCCTCCCGGGGTATCAACGGATAACATCATGGAATTTATCAGGGGAACAAGGAATGTTTTATAAACATAACTTAAA
>SKND01000054.1 GCA_007120695.1 Bacteroidales bacterium
ATAATGTAAGAGGAAACTTTGTGCCGGAATTTGATATCTCATCGGTTTCGATCATGGAACAGTTCAACCCCCTGGTAAACCTCGATATTACATGGAACAACAACTTCACAACCAGGGCCGAGCTGCGCAAGACGCGAACCGTTAGCCTGAGTTTTGCCAACAACCAGATATCTGAACAAAAGAGTGAGGAGATGGTATTTGGGTTAGGATACCGGTTCAGGGATGTGCAGCTTATATACCGGGCTGCAGGAACACAACGGGAGCTGAGGAGTGATCTCAACCTTAGGGCAGACCTTTCAATAAGGGAAAATATGACGATTGTAAGAAGACTTGCCGAAGAAGGGGTTCAGCCGACGGCCGGCCAAACGGTGATCTCGGTTAATGCCTCTGCAGATTATGTTATAAGCAACCGTTTTGACGTAAGGATATTCTTCGATCGCGTTGTAAACAAACCCATAGTCAGTTTATCCTATCCAACCACCAATACAAGTTTCGGCTTTAGTTTAAGATTTACACTGATCCAGTAATATCTTGGTTGGATATTCCAAAAATTGCTTACTTTTGATGTATCAGCAATAATTTTTTTTCACCCTCAAAACCATAAGATATGAATATTCCCGATGAACTCAGGTACACAAAAGATCATGAATGGATCCGTTCAGAGAATGGAGAAGCCATTGTTGGAATTACCGAATTTGCCCAGGGAGAACTTGGTGATATAGTATTCATCGAGATAGAAACCCGTGGAGAAACACTTGAAAAAGATGAAGTCTTTGGTACAATTGAAGCAGTAAAAACTGTTTCAGATATGTTTATGCCGGTATCAGGTGAGATTACGGAGGTAAACCCAAAACTTGAGGATACTCCCGATATCGTAAATAAGGATCCTTATGGCGAAGGCTGGATGGTAAAGATCAAAATGTCTGATCCTTCACAGTTTGATGGACTTCTGACAGCAGAACAGTATAAGGATCTTATTGATTCCTGAAACGGGTCATTTGGGATGATAATTTAATACCGGGATGGATCAGAGTGTTTTCTTATACTCAACCTCCCGGTATCCTTCTATTATGTCGCCAACCTTGATATCATTGTAATTGGCAATATTCAGTCCGCATTCATAACCTGAACTTACCTCCCTGACATCATCCTTGAATCTTTTTAGTGATCCAAGCACTCCGGTATGTACTACTATACCTTCACGGATCAGGCGGATCCTGGTATTCCTGTGTATCTTGCCATCTTTAACAAAACATCCGGCCACAGTACCAACCTTGGTTATTTTAAATGTCTCCCTGATCTCAAGAGTAGCTATTACCTCCTCTTTTATTTCAGGCGACAGCATACCTTCCATAGCAGATCTTATCTCATTGATTGCATCATATATTATAGAATAAAGTCTGATGTCAATCTCCTCCTTTTCAGCCAGTTTTCTGGCTGCCAATGAAGGCCTGACCTGGAATCCGACAACAATTGCGTTTGATGCGGCGGCAAGCAGAATATCCGATTCTGATATCTGACCCACGGCTTTGTGTATTATCCTGACCTGGATCTCTTCGGTTGAGAGCTTGATAAGTGAATCTGAGAGTGCCTCTATCGAACCGTCAACATCACCCTTTACAATTATGTTCAGCTCCTGGAAGTTGCCGATTGCTATACGCCGTCCTATTTCATCAAGGGTAATATGTTTCTGGGTACGTAATCCTTGTTCCCGTTGTAATTGTTCCCGTTTGTTTGCTATGTCTCTTGCCTCCCTGTCGCTTTGCATGACATTGAAATTATCCCCTGCCTGGGGAGCCCCGTTTAGTCCGAGAATAAGGGCCGGTGTAGCCGGGCCTGCTTCTTTAATAGGTTTACCCCGCTCGTTGTTCATGGCCTTCACATGACCGTAATAAGTCCCTGCCAGCACTATATCGCCAAGTCTCAGAGTTCCTGATTGTACAAGTATTGTTGTAATGTAACCCCTTCCCTTATCCAGCTCAGATTCCACTACCGTACCTGTTGCCTTTTTAACGGGGTTGGCTTTAAGTTCGAGCATTTCGGCTTCCAGCAGCACCTTCTCAAGCAGCTGGTCAATATTTATTCCATTCTTGGCTGAAATCTCCTGTGACTGGTATTTACCGCCCCAGTCCTCCGTCATGAAATTCATATTGGCAAGCTGTTCCTTTATCTTTTCTACATTTGCTCCCGGCTTATCAATTTTGTTTATGGCAAAAACAATTGGTACTCCTGCAGCATGTGCATGATTAATTGCCTCTATGGTTTGTGGCATCACACTGTCATCTGCAGCTATAACAATAATTGCAATATCTGTAATCCTTGCTCCCCTGGCCCTCATGGCGGTAAAAGCCTCGTGTCCCGGGGTATCCAGAAAAGTGATTGTTTTCCCGTTATCAAGTTTCACACTGTAGGCCCCGATATGCTGAGTTATCCCTCCCGCTTCGCCGGCAATAACATTCGCATGCCTGATAAAATCAAGCAGAGATGTTTTGCCGTGGTCAACATGACCCATAACTGTTACAATAGGAGACCTGTCCGTCAGTTTGGTTTCATCTTCCTCCTCCTCTCCATCGGTTATTGTCTCCTGCAGATCAACACTCACAAACTCAGTATTAAAGTCATATTCTTCTGCAACAAGAGCGATGGTTTCGGCATCAAGTCTTTGATTTATTGAAACAAACAGACCAAGGCTCATACAGGATGAGATAATATCAGTAACAGGAACATCCATCATTGAAGCAAGCTCATTTACAGTAACAAATTCGGTTACCTTCAGGGTCTTGCTTTCCATTTCCTGTTTTTCTGACTCCTCCTGGAGTTTCTGACTCTGGTGATCACGTTTGTCACGCCTGTATTTGGATCCTTTCGATTTTCCCCTGGAGGTCAGCCTTGATAATGTATCTTTTATCTGCTTCTGAACATCCTCTTCACTGATCTCATTTCTTACAGGACGTTTTTTCCCTTTCCTGATTTTTGAACTCTTCTGGTCTCCGGCTGACTGGTCCGTGCCCTTCTGACCACCCTCTTTTGCACCTGGCGGGGTTTTTTCCGGGTCTTTACGAATACGTCTTCTTTTCTTTTTCTTTCCTCTCTCGGTATCGCTGGATGATGCAACCGGCTTTTTCTTTTCTTTTACCGGAAGATCTATTCTTCCAACAACTGTAGGTCCCGCCAGTTTTCTGATTTCATGCTTGAATAATTCATACTCAGGTTTTTTCTCTTCATGCGGCTCTTCAGTTGTTTCACCCTTTTCTGCGGCGGGCTGCGTTTCTTCCTGCAGTTTATCTGATACAGCTTTCTCTTTTATTGCCTCTTTGTCTTCTTTTTCCGTCTCCTGCTTCTTGTCAGCCTTCTCTCCCTGGTCTGCCTTTTTCTCAACCTTCTTTGCTTCAGGTTCTGCCGCTTCCTTCTCCTTCTTTTCTTCAGGTTCTGCCGCTTTCTTCTCCTTCTTTTCTTCAGGTTCTGCCGCTTTTTTCTCCTTCTTTTCTTCAGGTTCTGCCGCCTTTTTCTCTTCTTCCCTCTCCTTCTTTGTCTTTTTCCCGGGCCTGGTTTTCTGGTTTATGGTATCAAGATCAATATTTCCTACTATTTTCAGCCTGGGTGTATCAGTCTCTTCTTCTCCGGATTCAGGTTTCTTATCCTGAACCTCTTTTTCTGCAGTTATTTCCTTTTTTTCAATCTCAGACTTTGTATTTTCTTCTTTCTCAACTTTTTTATCAGATGGTTCCTCCTGTGGTTGCTCCTTTTTTCTGGGTTCAGCAGGAGCAGGTTTCTTCGCTCCCGTATCTTTAATGAGTACTTCCTCTTCACTGTCAATACTTTCCTGGGTCTCCTGCTCTGAAGGCTTCCTTTCATCGTCGAGAGAAATACTTTCCTTCTTCTCCCTCGCAATCCTAAGGCTTATCTTCTCCGACTCCTTTTTTACACTTATCTCAGAGCTGTATTCCTTTAACAGAAGGTTATACTGCTCCTCCGATACTTTTGTGTTAGGATTGGGACTGATCTCAAATCCTTTTTTCCTGAGAAATTCTACAATGGTAGATATCCCAAGATTAAATTCTCTCGCAACTTTGCTAAGCCTTTTTGTAGTAATGACCTCTGACATATTAAAAGTTCTCGGTTTTAAAAATCCCTCCATGGGATTAAATCATTTTTGAAATTTATTCAAATTCAGCTTTAAGAACCCGCATGACCTCCTGTATGGTTTCCTCTTCCAGATCCGTCCTTTTAACAAGATCCTGGACAGTCAGTTCAAGCACACTTTTTGCTGTGTCACAACCAACTGCCTTGAGCTCATCAATTATCCATGATTCTATCTCATCACTGAACTCATCCAGGTTCACATCCTCATCATCCTCACCTTCCGTGTCGCGGAACACATCTATTTCATAACCTGTCAGTAGCCCTGCCAGCTTGATATTAAGTCCGCCTTTACCGATTGCCAGTGATACTTCATTTGGTTTAAGAAAGACTTCAGCCCTTTTCTCATCTTCAATTATTTTTATTGAGCTGATCTTTGCAGGACTAAGCGACCTGGAGATATAAAGCTGGGTGTTTGTTGTATAGTTGATAACATCTATATTTTCATTTTTCAACTCTCTGACAATACCATGAATCCTCGAACCTTTCATGCCAACACAGGCTCCTACAGGATCAATACGGTCATCATATGACTCTACTGCAACTTTTGCTCTTTCTCCGGGAACCCGTACAATTTTTTTGATGGTTATAAGTCCGTCGTATATTTCTGGCACCTCCAGTTCAAACAGTCTCTCAAGAAATACCGGGGAGGTTCTCGACAACATTATGATTGGGACATTATTTTTCATTTCAACTTTAATTACCACTGCCCTTATGGTGTCGCCTTTCCTGAAATAATCGGTCGGTATTTGCTCGGTTCTCGGCAATATCAATTCATTCCCCTCATCGTCAAGAATCAGGATCTCTCTTTTCCAAACCTGATAAACATCACCGGTCACAATCTCTCCTATCCTGTCTTTATATTTCAAATAGACATTGTTTTTTTCAAGCTCCATTATCCTTGAGGTCAGGTTTTGCCTTAACGCCAGTATAGCCCTGCGACCAAAATCTGCAAGTTTCACTTCGTCAGTTACTTCCTCTCCCAGTTCATAATCAGGATCAATCTTCTGAGCATCTTTCAACCCAATCTGCAGATTAGGATCTTCGACCTCGTTATCATTTACCACTTCACGGTTCCTCCAGATCTCAAAATCTCCCTTGTCGATATTGATTATAATATCAAAATTCTCATCTGTGCCGAAATATTTTATCAACATACTTCTGAAAACATCCTCCAGTACACTCATCATAGTAGCCCGGTCAATGCTTTTCAACTCCTTGAACTCAGAAAACGGTTCTGTGAGATTCAAATTTTCCATCTTTTTGTAACTTTTTCGGTATTATTTAAATGCAACCATTACTTTTACTGACCTTACCCGGTCGAACTCATACTCGTTAAAAACAGCTTTAATCTCGGGTCTTTTTTTCTTTTCACTCTTGAATTTTACCTGCTCTTCTAAAATAAAACCCTTTTCTGTCAATTCTGTCAGCTTACCTTCATGTTTATCGCCTTCAAGTGTAACAACCCCGACATTACGTCCTATATTCTTCTTGTACTGTTGTAAAACTTTAAGCGGTTCAGAAAGCCCGGGAGAGGATACTTCGAGATGAAAATCCTGCTCGTCCCGGTCGAGGCCTTTTTCAAGAGCCCTGCTTAATTCAATACACTCACTGATTGTAACACCTTTTTGATTATCAACAAGTATCCTGATGTCATTCGATGGTGAAACGTTTATTTCAACCACAAACATGTCAGATCCCTCTATCTGCTCTTTAACCAGTTCCGATATTGTATCCTTATCTGCCAATTTATCTACCTCTATTAAAATAGGGGACTGAAGTCCCCTATACTTTGATATTACTTTTCAGCTTTCAATTCGCAAAATTATAAATAATACTCGAAAATACAAAAAATACTAAGTTGAAAATTAGCACATTTACCTGATTTACTGTAAAAAATCACAAAACTTCCTTATTTTTGCAGCGACAAGACATATTTTATTCTATCTTCTTCATTTAGTTTTATTTGTAAGGAAATTATTACACCCTGAAAGAAAACATCCGTGATTTTTGGCTAATTATCATACCAATAAACGAAAAATCATTAATGATCCGGTTCATGGATTCATTGGGATATCATCAGAACTGATTTTTGATCTGATATCACATTCCTGCTTTCAGCGGCTCAGGAGGATCAGACAACTTGGTATGACTCATCTGGTTTACCCCGGTGCAGTACATTCACGGTTCCAGCATGCCATAGGTGCGATGCACCTTATGGAAATGGCCATTGGGGTGATCCGGTCAAAAAATCACGAAATAACGAAAAAAGAGGAGGAGGCTGCACTTGTGGCTATTTTGCTGCATGACATAGGGCACGGACCTTTTTCCCATGCACTTGAAGCCTCCATAATACCTGAGATGCACCATGAAGAGATGTCTCTTTATCTGATGCAGAAACTAAACCGGCAGTTTTCCGGAGAATTATCACTGGCCATTGACATCTTTACTGGTTGTTACAGTAAGAAGTTTTTACACCAGCTTGTTGCTGGTCAGCTTGACATGGACAGGATGGACTACCTTAAACGCGACAGTTTTTACACAGGTGTTACAGAAGGCGTTATCGGTTCAGACAGGATAATAAAGATGCTCAATGTGTCGGATGACCAGCTGGTGGTTGAGGCTAAGGGGATTTATTCAGTTGAAAAATTTTTGGTTGCCAGGAGATTGATGTACTGGCAGGTCTATTTTCATAAAACAGTTGTGGCTGCCGAGAATCTGCTTACTATGCTTCTCAAAAGAGCCAGGCAGCTGGTGCATAATGGTGAAAAACTTTTTGCATCTCCATATCTGCATTTTTTTCTTGAAAGTAATGCAAATATGGCTGATTATGGATTATTTACGGGTTCGGATAGCTCAGATGAGATAACTGAGAATTTCGTAAGGCTTGATGATGACGATATAATGAGTGCCGCAAAAGTATGGTCAGGACATCCTGATAAATGTCTGTCGATTCTGGCGGGCTGGTTCACTGGAAGGATTCTGTTCAGGATTGAATTCCGGAATGAGCCGTTCAGCCAAAAGAGAATAGAAGACCTGAGAAAGAATGCAATCGGTAAATTTGATATTTCTGCCAGTGACGCAGGATATTTTGTATTCAGCGGGAATATCTCCAACTACGCCTACAGTGCTGAAGATGAGAAGATAAAAATACTTTTTAATAACGGCGAACTTGCAGATATAGCAGATGCTTCAGACATGTTGAATTTATCAGTATTATCAAAAACAGTTAAAAAGTATTTTCTTTGTTATCCGAAAACCATGAATTCTTAAAATCTGGTTTTCGATATTAATAAAAACTCAAAAATATGGAATTCACAGCGGGTCAGATAGCTGAATATTTAAAAGGTAAAGTGGATGGAGATCCGGGGGTTACGGTAAATGATGTCTCCAGGATAGAAGAGGGCCTTCCGGGAACTATAGCTTTTTTAGCTAATCCGAAATACGAGAAACATATTTATAACACCGGGGCATCTATAGTTCTCGTAAACAAGGAGTTTAAGCCCCTTCATCCTGTGCAGGCAACTATGGTGAGAGTTGATGATGCCTACAGGGCTATTGCAGCTCTGCTAAAGCTCCGGGAGGAGATGAAGCCTGTTCCTTCGGGAATTGAGGAGGGTTCTTATGTTGATCCTGCTGCCAGGATAGGCGATAATGTTTATATTGGCCGGTTTTCTGTAATTTCCAGGGGGGCTGTAGTTGGTAAAAACGTCAGGATCCATCCGCAGGTATATGTTGGAGAGAACGTAACAATTGGAGACGATACCATTCTTCATCCCGGTGTAAAGATCTACCACGAATGCCGGATAGGTAGCGGATGCACCCTGCATGCCGGTGTTGTTATCGGAAGTGACGGGTTTGGTTTTGCACCTCAGTCCGACAGTAATTACGAAAAGATTCCCCAGGTAGGCAACGTAATAATTGAGGACAATGTTGAAATAGGCTCCAATTCTGTAATTGACAGGGCAATGATGGGATCGACAATTATTAGAAAAGGGGTCAAGCTGGACAACCTTATACAGGTTGCCCATAATGTGGAAATTGGGGAGAATACGGTTATTGCTGCCCAGACTGGTATTGCAGGATCTGCAAAGATCGGTGCCGGTTGCATGATAGGTGGACAGGCGGGAATAGTAGGACATCTCACAATAGCAGACGGCGTCAGGATAGCTGCACAGTCAGGCGTTAGTTCCGGCATAAAACAAAAGAATGAGGTTGTCCAGGGCTCTCCTGCATATCAATACGGTAAATATCAGAGGTCCTATGTTTTATATAAAAAGCTGCCGGAAATATACCAGAAGCTGAGGGATCTTGAGGCTGATCTGGAGAAATTGAAAAGAGGAGAGGATCAATAACTGGCCCGGTTTTTGTCTGGTTACTTAAACTGAAAGTATGGATCCGGTTGTTGCTGTATATCAACATCAAAGGGATCGAGGATGTTATATTTTATTAAAATTTGTATATTGCGGTGATTTTTATCCGGATTATTAATAAGAAGGGAAATGTCAAAAAAACAAAAAACCATAAAAAAGCCGATTACACTAAGCGGTAAGGGCTTGCATACAGGAAAGCATGTTGACCTTACATTCAGGCCGGCCCCGGTGAACCATGGATACATATTTCAGAGGCTGGATCTTGATAATCAGCCCATTCTTCATGCATCTGCCGAATTTGTAACTGATACCTCCCGGGGCACGACTATTGAAGAAAACGGTATAAGGGTAAGCACAATTGAACATGTAATGGCCGCTCTTTTCGGACTTGAGATCGATAACGTTCTGATGGAGGTTAACGGTCCGGAAGCACCGATAATTGACGGAAGTTCGAAATTTATAGTCAATGCGTTGAAAGAAGCGGGAATAGTCGACCAGGAAGAGGATAAGAACTTTTATGAGATAAAAGAAAAACTTGTATATATCGATGAGGACAAAGGAATTGAACTGGTAGTCTATCCGGATAACAAGTTTTCTGTAAATGTAATGATTGATTATAACTCAAGGGTTCTCGGACATCAGTATGCAAGTCTTTCACGATTGCATGATTTTGAGAGTGAAGTTGCACCATGCAGGACTTTCGTATTTTTCCATGAGTTGGAATTCCTGTTAAAGAACAACCTGATAAAAGGAGGTGACCTTGAAAATGCAATTGTTATACTTGAGCACGAGGTGCCCCAGGATGAGCTTGACAGGATAGCAGATCTCTTCAATAAACCCAGGATCAAGAGAAACTCCGAAGGTGTGCTGAACAATCTTGACATGTATTTTACCAATGAGCCTGCACGCCATAAACTTCTTGATATTCTTGGAGATTTAGCACTGATTGGGAGACCGATCAAGGGAAAAATAGTTGCAACACGCCCGGGACATTATGCAAATAATCAGCTTGCGAGGAAGATAATGGACATAATCAGGCAGGAAGAGACAAAACAGGTATTTCCGGAATACGATCCTTCCGGAGAGCCTGTTTTCAATGTTAATCAGGTTATGAATATTCTTCCTCACCGGCCCCCGTTCCTTTTGGTGGACAAAATTGCGGCAATGACAGACAGCACAATAATAGGGATTAAGAATGTAACGATGAATGAAGGGTTTTTTATTGGTCATTTTCCCGGCGAACCTATTATGCCCGGTGTACTCCAGGTGGAAGCGATGGCTCAGGTTGGCGGAATTCTTGTGCTGAGTTCTGTGCCTGACCCCGAAAATTATTCTACCTACTTTCTGAAAATTGATAAGGTCAAATTTAAAAGAAAGGTTGTACCGGGTGATACGCTTGTATTCAAGCTTGAGTATTTGGTACCGGCAAGGCGCGGCATCGTTTACATGTCGGGACGGGCATTTGTAGGGAATGATATTGTCATGGAGGGCGAACTTATGGCGCAGATTGTCAGGAATAGAGAAAAGGGTTAAATTGTCGTAAAGTTGTTATAGCAGCGTGAAGTTTTTTTAATACTTTATTAAAAATCAGAATCGTCATTATAAATAAATAACATCAGAAATAAACTTATTCAGATAATAGATGAATCAAGCACTTAACGTAATTCATCCGGATGCCAGAATTGGAAATAATGTTGTGGTTGAACCATTTTCGACTATTTCGGCCGATGTGGTAATTGGCGATGGAACCTGGATCGGGCCTAATGTTACAATTATGGACGGAGCCCGGATAGGCAGGAACTGCCAGATATTCCCGGGAGCGGTAATTTCAGCGATCCCACAGGACCTGAAATTTAAAGGTGAAGAGACGGTTGCTATAATAGGTGATAATTCTATCATAAGGGAATGCGTCACAATTAACCGCGGTACTTCAGCAAAAGGTAAGACGGTAGTTGGCAGTAATTCAATGCTTATGGCTTATGTTCATGTAGCTCACGATTGTCATATAGGCAATTACTGCATTCTTGTAAACAGTGTCGGCCTGGCAGGTGAGGTTGAGGTTGGTGATTTTGCAATAATTGGTGGTATGACGGCTATTCACCAGTTTTGCAGAATTGGTTCCCATAGCATGGTAGGAGGAGCTTCCAAAGTAAGAAAGGATGTTCCCCCTTTTATCAGGGCTTCGCGCGAGCCGCTTCAATATGTTGGTGTTAACACTATAGGGTTGCGCCGCCGGAAATTCGGGAATGATACCATTTATATGATCCAGGATATCCTCAGGGTGCTTTACCAGAAAGGGCTCAATACATCACAGGCTCTGGAAAAAATCCTCAGAGATTTTCCGGAAAATGAAGAAAGAGACAATATTGTCAGTTTTGTGAGAGACTCAACCAGGGGAATTATTAAGGGATATGATCAGGAAACCGGCAGCCCTGATGATGATGATTTCTGATCAATCCTGACCCCTTTTGCCATATGCATCCCAACCCTGCGCGACGAGTGGTATAAACGAACCGTCATGAGTAATAAGGTTGCAGCCATCTTCCCTGGCAGTAATATGCCCTATAGTTTTGATCTGCCTGTTGTCCTTTACTTTCACAAATTCACCCGGTGAGAGGGTGAAAAGCAGTTCATAATCTTCTCCTCCGTTAAGTGCAGCTACAAGTGGGGTGATATTGAATTCTGCTGCAAGTCTTTCAGTTTCACTGTCTATCGGTATACGATCGGCAAAAAGCTTACAACCAGTTTGTGACTCATTACATATATGAAGTATTTCCGACGATAATCCGTCAGATATATCTATCATGGAAGAGGGAGAAACATTGTGCTTCCTGAAGTAGCCTGTTATATCTGCTCTTGGTTCTGGTTTCAGCTGCCTTTGAAGCAAGTAATCATAGCCTTCAAGAGCAGGCTGAACCTCAGGGTTCTCAAGAAACAACTTCTTTTCCCTTTCCAGCAGCTGTAATCCCAGATATGCAGCCCCAAGATTTCCTGTCACACAGATAAGGTCATTTTTTTTGGCCCCGCTCCTGTAAACAACAGAACCTTTCTCTCCCTCACCGAGTGCGGTTATACTTATGGTTATGCCGGTCAGTGAAGTGGAGGTGTCGCCTCCGGCCAGGTCAACATTGTAATTTTTACATGCCAGTTCAATACCTTTATAAAGATTTTCAATCTGAATGAGTTTTAGTTTGGATGAGAATGCAATTGATACTATGATCTGCTTCGGAACAGCATTCATTGCATAAAGATCTGATAAATTAGCAACCACAGCTTTATATCCCAGATGTTTCATGGGGGTATACATCAGGTTAAAGTGGATTCCCTCCATCAGCATATCGCTTGTCACAACAACCAGTTTTTCTCCATAATCCAGAACAGCTGCATCATCGCCCACACCTTTCAGTGTGCTTTTGTTTTTAATCCGGATATTTCCGGTAAGATGTCTTATCAATCCAAATTCACCCAGTTCCTCAATAGTCTTCATACTTTCTTCCATAAACAATTTGGTAGTTCAGTTAACAATTTACAACAAACATTTGTTAGTATTTTTACTAACTTTGCCCTTATTTAGATTAATTACAATCTCGAGCGTCTCCTGACGGGGATTAAATAAACCATCAGGAACAACTCTGCAATAAAGGCACAAAGGTATTATAAACATTAATAATAATAAAAACAAGTTTATTATAATCCGTATGCAAAACGAACAAGACCAGATACTGAACGATGTAACAACCGGCGAATACAAGTATGGTTTCTATACTGATATTGAGCAGGATACTATCGGCAGGGGCCTCAGCGAGGATGTTATACGGCAGATATCGCAGATAAAGAAAGAACCTGAATTCATGCTGGAGTTCCGGCTTCGGGCATACCGTCATTGGCTGACCATGAAAATGCCGGAGTGGGCCCATCTGAATATTCCCGCGATTGATTACCAGGATCTGACATATTATTCGGCTCCCAGGCAAAAGGCCAGATTAAATAGTTTGGATGAAGTAGATCCCGAGCTACTGGATACTTTCAATAAACTCGGAATTCCCCTGGAGGAGCAGAAACAATTGTCGGGTGTGGCAGTTGATGCTGTAATGGATAGTGTTTCAGTAAAAACGACTTTCCGTGAAAATCTGGCAGAACTTGGTATTATATTTTGTTCTTTCAGTGATGCTGTAAAGGAGTATCCTGACCTTGTCAGGAAATATATGGGATCAGTTGTACCCTATACAGATAATTATTTCGCAGCTTTGAACTCGGCTGTTTTCAGCGACGGATCATTCTGTTACATTCCGAAGGGAGTAAGATGTCCCATGGAACTATCTACTTATTTCAGGATCAATGCTGCAAATTCCGGCCAGTTTGAACGTACACTGATTGTTGCTGAAGACAATAGTTATGTTAGTTACATGGAAGGCTGTACTGCTCCCATGCGTGATGAAAATCAGCTTCATGCTGCCATTGTCGAGATAATTGCAATGGAGAGTGCTGAAGTGAAGTATGCCACTGTCCAGAACTGGTACCCAGGCAATAAAGAGGGTAAGGGTGGAATCTACAATTTTGTTACAAAAAGAGGTATTTGCAAAGGCGATAACTCAAAAATTTCCTGGACCCAGGTAGAGACAGGGTCGGCAATAACATGGAAGTACCCTAGTTGTATCCTTAAGGGGAATAATACAACAGGCGAATTCTATTCTGTTGCCGTTACCAACAACCACCAGCAGGCTGATACGGGCACCAAGATGATCCATATAGGCAAAAACAGCAAGAGTATTATTGTATCAAAGGGTATTAGTTCCGGTGTGAGCAACAACAGTTACAGGGGGCTTGTAAAGGTGCTCAGGGGTGCTGACAATGCCCGCAATTTCAGCCAGTGTGACTCACTTTTGCTGGGTGATAAATGCGGGGCCCACACTTTCCCCTATATTGAATCAGGCAACCAGACGGCCATCATCGAACACGAGGCAACCACATCAAGGATTGGAGAGGACCAGATTTTCTATTGCAATCAGCGGGGCATCAATACTGAAGATGCCATTGGCTTAATAGTAAATGGATATGCAAAGGAGGTGCTGAACAAACTCCCCATGGAATTTGCGGTCGAAGCCCAGAAACTCCTCCAGATCAGTCTTGAAGGAAGTGTTGGTTAGAGGGGTGGCCAGACTTGTATTTTATCCGTAGTCTTTTGGTAAACTAAATCTGGTGGTATAAATTAGATAAGATAAATAAATTTGATGTTACAATAAATAATTAAATAAAATGTTGGTTATAAAAGATTTAAAAGTCTCAATAGATGGCCTTGAAATACTTAAGGGAATAGATCTGGAAGTTAAAGCCGGGGAAGTACATGCCATAATGGGACCCAACGGATCTGGCAAAAGTACTCTTGCTTCGATCCTTGCCGGAAGAGACATTTTTAATGTAGATTCAGGCTCAGTTACTTTTAATGGAGAAGATTTGCTTGAAAAGTCACCGGAAGAGCGTGCCAAAGACGGTCTCTTTCTGGGTTTTCAGTATCCCATTGAAATACCCGGTGTAAGTATGGTCAACTTCTTGAAAACAGCCATAAACGAGATGAGGAAACACAGAGGACAACAACCACTTTCTGCTTCCGAGTTTTTGAAAAAAATGAGGGAGAAGAAGGACCTGGTTGAAATTGACTCCTCACTTACCAGCAGGTCGGTGAATGAAGGTTTTTCAGGAGGAGAAAAGAAGAAGAACGAGATTTTCCAGATGGCGATGCTTGAACCGAAACTGGCAATACTTGATGAAACGGATTCAGGTCTGGATATTGATGCCCTTAAGGTAGTCGCCAAGGGAGTAAACAACCTTAAGTCACCTGATAACGCCACTATTGTGATTACCCATTACCAGCGGCTGCTTGATTATATAATACCCGATTATGTGCATGTTCTTTATAAAGGGCGCATTGTGCGGTCAGGAGGCAAGGAACTTGCCCTGATGCTTGAAGAGAAGGGATATGACTGGGTTAGGAATGAAGAGGTGAAATTATAAAATTCTGAAGAGAAAAGCCAGATATGAATACAATAACCAAAGCTACTACACTTAAGGATCATTTCCTGAATCTGTTCCGGGAAAATGCCGGTGTGATATCTGCCAATTCTGCACCTTTCCTGAACCGATTCAGGGAGGATGCAATAGCCCGCGTCGAACAGGCGGGTTTCCCGGTTAAGGGAAGCGAAGATTATCGTTATGCCGATATTGAGTCGGTCTTTAGAAATGATCTTCATCACATATTCGGACCCCGGAATATAGATTTAAATGTCAGGGAGATATTTCATTGTGATGTGCCTGATCTGGAAACAAGCCTTCTTTTGCTTGTCAATGGGAGGTACTACGGGAACGGGAAGCAATTAAACAAATTTCCGGACGGCATAATTGCCGGAAGCCTGGCCAGGGCTTCAGTTGAATACCCCGAAATAGTGCGGAAACATTACAACAGTTATGCAGGAAAATCAAAGGACGGTTTGGTGTCATTGAATACAGCATTTGCCCAGGACGGAATTTTTATTTATGTTCCCGAAGGGGTTAAAGCTGACAAGCCTCTGCAGATTGTTAATATAATGATCTCCGATAATGACCTTATGGCCCAGCACAGGAATCTTTTTATTGCTGAGAAGGGAGCCGAAGTCAAGATAGTTATTTGCGACCACAGCCTTTCGGCCCACCGTTTTCTAACCAATTCGGTAAATGAGGTATATACGGGTGAAGATGCACTGATCAATCTTACAAGGATCCAGAACGAGCACAACGGTGCGTCACAGATAACTCACTCTTACAGTCATCAGGAGGCAAGGTCAAACCTGACGGCAAGCACAATTTCCCTGCATGGAGGGTTCATCAGGAACAATGTATTTGTCACACTGAATGGTGAACACGCCGAGAATCACAGCCTGGGTCTTTACCTGTCGGACAAGGGGCAATATATTGACAACTTTGTATTTATCGACCATGCCAGTCCCAATTGTTTCAGCAACCAGCTTTACAAAGGGGTTCTTGATGATTTTGCCTCGGGCTCATTTAACGGACGTATCCTTGTGCGACGTGATGCACAAAAAACAAATGCTTTCCAGTCCAATAACAATATACTGCTCACCGACGATGCTAAAATGTACTCACGACCCCAGCTTGAGATTTATGCGGATGACGTGAAATGCAGTCACGGTTCAACAATGGGCCAGCTCGATGATAATGCATTGTTCTATCTTCGTTCGAGAGGAATTGAATACAAGGAGGCAAGGCTTTTACTGATGTTTGCGTTTGCGCATGAAGTTATTCAGAATATTAAAGTTGAGGCATTACGTGACCGTATTGATGATCTGGTAAATAAGAGGTTGCGGGGCGAACTCAGCCGTTGCAACAATTGCGCGATGCAATGCGGGTAATATTTTGTAATTTGGCAATATAATACTAATACTTTGATGTTTTGGCTTTAGATATCAATAAAATAAGGAATGATTTTCCAATTCTTAAAAGGCAGGTACACAACAAGCCTTTTGCATACTTTGACAATGCTGCCACCACCCAGAAACCCAATTCGGTAATCGACAGGATGGACAAGGTTTACAGGGAAACAAACAGCAATATACACAGAGGTGTACATTATCTGAGTGATATTACCACAAGAGATTTTGAAGCAGCCAGGGATACTGTAAGAAGATTCATTAATGCCAGGCACGACCATGAGATAATATTTACTCCTGGTACCACCTCCGGAATAAATCTTGTTGCATTTAGTTTTGGAGAGAGATATGTGTCTGAGGGAGATGAGATAATTATTTCTGCCATGGAGCACCATGCCAATATCGTTCCCTGGCAAATGCTCTGTGAAAGAAAAGGTGCCAGGCTCCGGGTTATACCCATGAATGATAAGGGGGAGCTGTTACTCGATGAGTTTGATAAACTCTTTACATCCGGTACACGCCTTGTTTCAGTTACGCAGGTTGCCAATTCAATTGGATCAGTTAACCCGGTAAAGCAGATAATTGAATTGTCACACAGACATGGGGTGAAGGTACTGATTGATGGAGCCCAGGCTGTTCAGCACGGGTATGTAGATGTACAGGAACTGGACGCCGACTTTTACGTCTTTTCGGGACATAAGATGTACGGGCCAACAGGAATAGGTGTATTATATGGCAAGGAAGAGATCCTGGAAGAGATGCCCCCTTACCAGACCGGCGGAGAGATGGTGGACAATGTAAGTTTTGAAAAAACAACCTTTAACCGGCTCCCCTTCAGGTTTGAAGCCGGAACACCCAATTACACGGGAGCGATAGGTCTTGCTGCAGCAATTGATTATCTGGAGGCGACAGGCCTGGATGATATAGCAGCTTATGAGAAGGATCTTCTTGAATACGGGACCAGGCAGCTCTCAGAGATAGACGGATTGCACCTTTACGGCAGGGCAAAGGATAAAATTAGCATACTCTCTTTTGTGCTGGATGATATACATCCGTTTGACGCCGGGATGGTAATAGACAAGCACGGAATAGCAGTGCGGACGGGTACACATTGTGCACAGCCTTTAATGGACAGGTTTGGTATACGGGGCACCATACGTGCCTCGCTGGCATTTTACAATACACGTGAGGAGTTAGACCGGCTAAGAGAAGCTGTGGAGAAAACGATTCAAATGTTTAAATAATTTTGATATCCATGGATATAAATACGGTACAGGATGAGATAGTTGATGAGTTCGGAATATTTGACGACTGGATGGATAAATACAATTACCTG
>SKND01000150.1 GCA_007120695.1 Bacteroidales bacterium
ATAATAGATCAGGGCGATTTCATCCTTGCCATCATTGCTGAAGTCGCCCGAAATAACCGAAAACCTCATCCTGTCGAGGGAATTCCCCGTTAACTCCTCATTTTTCGTGGTTGCAAACAGTTCAATATTGTTTCCATCGGAGCCATATAACATAATATTGATGTGCTGGTCGGCATCTACGAATGCCAGCACGAATTCTTCTTTTTTATTGCCGTTATAATCGCCCGGTACAATAAAAATACGCTTGTGTTCACCATTTCCTCCGATCAGTGTTCCTTCCACAGGAATTTTTATATGATTGTTCGGGTTGATCAGGAACAGTTCAACAGACGAGTTATCACCCTCCCAGGCGCCAAAAACCGCATCAATTCCCGTATTGTCAATGTCGACAACCGACAGGGTCATTTTACTGTTCCTTGCGACCGGGGTGTTCAGGGAATCGGATCTTAATTCTCCGATTGTACCGGAAAATACCTCCAGCATGGGTTTTAGTGAATTCGCGCTCTCTCCGCCTCCCCATAAAACATAGATGCTGCCCGGAACCACAATGGGCTCCGTCCAGTTCAGGGGGTCGGGTGGCTGGGTGTAAAGGGGAGAAGCAACTAAAAGTAAGCCAAACACGAGGCTGTAGAGTTTTTTCATGGCGCCGGTTTTGGTATGAACAAAGTATTATATAAATATAATACTAAGCTTGCAATTACGCTTTGTTATTTCTAATTAATTGATTTTAAATAACAAACAGCGCTTTTTTAATAAATTCCTGCTTTTCATCAATACCGCAATCACTCTTTTATTAGTGATTCTATTTAATTTTTATTCTTATTTTAATATCCCCCTTAAGTGCGGCATTATTTAAATAAATTCTAAATAATTACAGCAAAATTTAATATCCTGCCAAAAAACTAAGGGGCAATTATCATAATTATGATAATTGCCCCTTGCTGTTTTCGTTAAGTGGGGTGGAAGACCGGACTCGAACCGGCGACCTTCGGAACCACAATCCGACGTTCTAACCTACTGAACTACATCCACCATTTTTGATGGTGCAAATATAAATATTTATACTATAAAATAGCATAATAAAATTCCGAAAACCGCCAAAATAAATGTTTGTTTAAGATACTGCCTGTATAATATGATACTCTGTTATCAGGTAATCATAAAAGAATAATATCCGGCAATGGGCAATTTTTTACCTGCATATCTCGGTGATTTATTATATTTGCTGCAATTATACTAAAAACCGAAGTTTGGTTTTTCTGAAAAAAATATCCAATGTTGGCAGCCTTCAATCATTCCAGATACTGAGGTTTTCCACTTTTCTTCTGATAAGTGTTATTTTTACGAGGAGTCCTCTGTCAGTGGCCGATATCGGCTATTATGAATTATCTCTTTTTATTGCCAGTGCGGTTAGTTTTTTCTGGGTAAACGGTCTGATACAGTCGTTACTGCCCCTCTACAACAGCAACAAGACTTTTCGGGTGGAGGCTGTTAACAGAAAATCAAAATCACCCGAACTATTCAATGCATTTCTGTTACTTTCTGCATTCAGTCTTGCCGCCTTCATTTTTTGCATACTTTTCCAGCGGGCATTTCATGTTTTTGAGGGTGTAAAGGATATAACCTTCATGAACCTGATATTTGTCTATATTCTCATCAGTAATCCGGGCCATCTTATTGAGTATATCTACCTCTTAAAGAACAAGCCTGCCCAGCTTGTTTTGTACGGATTCACAACATTTGCTGTTCAACTTGTAATTGTTGCCCTGCCCGTTGTTCTGGGATATCCTGTTGAACTGGCTATCTGGGGATTAATTGTGATATCGGTCATCCGGCTATTCTGGCTGGCCGTGCTTCTTAAAAGACATGCAAAATTCATGTTTTCCCCAGGTTTCATCAAAGAGCATATTTCCCTTGGATTGCCGCTGATTCTAAGCTCGCTGCTCAGCGGCTCGGCACAGTATATTGATGGTATTATTATATCTGCTTCCTATGATGCAGCCGGTTTTGCACTTTTCAGGTTCGGCGCCAAGGAATTTCCGCTGGTAATCTTGATGGCCAACGGGCTTAGCAACGCTATGTTGCCGGAGTTTTCAGCCCGCGATAAGATAGGTGAAGCACTCAGCACAATAAAAAGAAAATCAGCACGGTTGATGCATATTCTTTTTCCGTTATCCATCCTGTTGCTGTTTTTCAGCAAAGTGATCTACATAAATCTCTTCAGCATTGATTTTTCAAGAAGTGCCGATGTTTTTATGGTTTATCTTCTGCTTATAATCAGCAGGCTTATCTTTCCGCAAACAATTCTTATCGGGCTGAAGAAGACCCGGGTAGTGCTGGCCGCATCAATAGTTGAGATAATTCTCAATGTTTCACTCAGTCTCTATCTTACACAATTTTATGGTATAGTGGGTGTAGCAGTTGCCACGGCAATAGTATTCCTTGTTGAGAAGATTGTCCTTGCAGGATACAACTTTTTTAAACTTAAGATCAAGCCGCAGGAGTACATACCTCTTGGATGGTATTTTTTTTATTCTTTCCTGATTGTACTGATCTTCATCTTAATAGACCAACGTATCATTAGTTTTTATTGATTTTAACCAACGCCTGATAAACATACCGTAAAACATGCTATTTGTTAGGTTTATAATTTTAAAACCGGATTATATTTGCTGCGGATACTTATTTTTCCGCCAGGTAATTACTGTTAAAGGAATAAAATCCTGTGATCATGGCACTTCTTGAAAAACATTTTTCACGCTTTCGCAGAAATATTATCGGGATCGATGCATCGTTCAGATCGCCATTCGGTGTTCAGAAGATCTTATACGCCGACTGGATTGCAAGCGGACGGCTTTATAAACCGATAGAGGACAGGATCACAGGAGTATTCGGGCCATATGTCGGGAATACCCATACGGAAACCAGTTATGCCGGGAGTCATACAACTCATTGTTATCATCTTGCACAAAAGAAGATAAAACAGCATGTAAATGCCGGGCCGAATGATGTGATAATAACTGCAGGCAGCGGGATGACAACAGTAGTTAACAAGCTGCAGAGGATTCTGGGACTAAAGGGATGCGGAAAGCTGATCAACAGGAACTGTCTTCGTGATATTGAGAAACCAGTTGTCTTTATTACTCATATGGAACATCATTCGAATCATACTTCGTGGTATGAAACTATTGCCGATGTTGTACTGGTGGAACCCGGTAAAGACCTGCTGGTTGACCCCGGATCATTGAGGGAGCAGCTGGAAAAATACAGTGACAGGAAATTCAAGATCGGAGCATTTACAGCCTGCTCGAATGTAACCGGAATAGCAACTCCATACCACAAACTCGCGGGCATTATGCATGAGCATGGAGGGGTTTGCTTTGTCGATTTTGCCGCATCTGCTCCTTATGCTGATATTAATATGCATCCGGATGATCCTATGGAAAAACTGGATGCCATTTATTTTTCTCCGCACAAGTTTCTTGGCGGTCCGGGTTCATCAGGCGTACTTATTTTTGATACAAGCCTTTACAATAATGAGATTCCCGACGATTCAGGAGGAGGCACGGTCGACTGGACCAATCCGTGGGGTAAATACAAATATGTTGATGATATTGAGGCAAGAGAAGACGGCGGAACACCGGGGTTTATGCAGGCAATCAGGATTGCTCTTGCCATAGAATTGAAAAACTCAATGGATACCCGGCTGATCAGGCAGAGAGAGGATGAGATAGTAGATCAGATGTTTGGTGTTTTGCGGAAAATTGAAGGAATCAGGATCCTGGCCGATAATGTAGAAGACAGGCTTGCTGTATTTTCATTTTACCATCCGGATATCCACTACAATCTTTTTGTAAAACTCCTCAATGATAAATACGGGATCCAGGTCAGGGGAGGATGTGCATGTGCGGGAACCTACGGGCATTTCCTCCTTGAGGTGAGTCATGAGAAGTCGCGTGAGATAACCGACATGATAAACCACGGGGACCTTTCGACCAAGCCGGGATGGGTACGTATATCATTGCATCCGACAACCACCGGTACTGAGATTAAATATATTGGTGAGGCAATAAGAGATATTGTGAATAACATTGATGCTCTTTCAGCCGGATATAAATATGAAATTAAAAGGAATGAGTTTATACATAAAAGCTTTGGCGATATCTCTGAAGAGTCACTGAGAGAGTTGTTTGTGCTCGAAGAATGAAGATACCGGGTCTGGCCCGCCAATTATGTGATAAAGAAGCCAAAATATTTTGTATTTTACATTACAACAGTTATCTTTGCACTCCGTTTATATAATAGCCGCAGATAAAAGAAAATGCTGAGTAAATTTTAAGACATGAAGAAAGAAATACATCCGGAGAATTACCGCTTAGTGGTTTTTAAAGATATGTCAAATGATAATTATTTCATATCACGCTCCACCGCACCAACAAAGGAGACCATAAAACTTGACGACGGGAAGGAATATCCACTTTTTAAACTTGAGATATCCAATACCTCTCACCCTTTTTATACCGGCAAGATGAAACTTGTCGATACGGCCGGCCGGGTTGACAAGTTTATGAACCGCTATAAAAAGCATATGGACAAAAAAGCCAAATAGATTCATATGTAAACTAATAAGAAACCCTGCCCGAGCGGGGTTTTTTTATTTGCCGGAAAAATTCCGGCTCAGCTCACAGAGCACGAACTAATGCTTAAATAAATTGTTTATTAACTTAAAGGGAGTATAATATCAATCACCCTGATGTTTTGGTACAGGACTTGACAAGTAAAGGGTCCGGAATAATTTCCTTTTAGTCTGACATTTTGTCGGGCAAATATCTAACGTAATTATATGCATAAGAAACCAAAAGATTTGATGTGGGCAGATATGCTGGGCGGGAACCCTGGGGATGAGGAGTCTGATTATATTACACTGATTTCTGATGAGGATGAGGAGATGCTTGGCAAAACAGAGGTGCCTTCGACCCTGCCGTTGCTTCCGCTGCGAAATACTGTTCTTTTTCCCGGTGTTATAATACCGATAACGGTTGGACGGGAAAAGTCGATCAAGCTGATTCGTGATGCCTATAAAGGAAGCAAGATAATAGGTGCAATTACCCAGAAGGATATGGAAACGGATCATCCCTTGCTTGATGATCTGTACAAAGTTGGTACTGTGGCCCAGATCATCAAGATCCTTGAAATGCCTGACGGAGCAACCTCGGTAATAATACAGGGAAAGAAGCGATTTGAAGTTAAGGAACTTGTTGGAGAAGACCCGTACCTTATAGCTGCTGTAACCAGCCTTGAAGATATAATGCCAAAAAAGAAGGGAAATCAGTACCAGGCACTGATTGGCTCCCTTAAGGATTTGTCTCTTAGAATAATACAGTTATCCACAAATATACCACCCGAAGCCTCGTTTGCCGTAAAGAACATTGAAAGTTCAACATTTCTGATAAATTTTATCTGCTCCAATTCTGATGTAGATATTGCCTCAAAACAAAAGCTGCTGGAGACCAGTGAGATTATTAAACGTGCCCAGGCCCTGCTTGAGCATCTGAGCAGGGAGGTGCAGATGCTTGAGTTGAAAAAGGATATACAGTCGAAGGTCAAATCCGAACTTGACGAGCAGCAACGTGAGTACCTGCTGCATCAGCAGATGAAAACAATTCAGAATGAGCTGGGCGGAAATCCCATGGAAAAAGAGATTGCCGAAATGCGGGATAAGGCATCAGACAAGAAATGGACAAAAGATACTGCCGCGGCCTTTGAAAAGGAACTTGCCAAATTGCAAAGGCTTAATCCGGCATCAGCCGAGTATTCGGTGCAGGTCAATTATGTGCATTTGTTGCTTGAGTTACCCTGGGGTGAATATACAAACGACAAATTTGATCTTAAGAGGGCCCAGAAGGTTCTGGACAGAGACCATTTCGGGCTCGAAACTGTGAAGGAGAGGATTTTGGAACATCTTGCAGTACTTAAGCTCAAGGGTGACATGAAATCTCCGATTATATGCCTGATCGGTCCCCCGGGCGTAGGTAAAACTTCTTTGGGCAGGTCTGTTGCCAGTGCGATCGGCAGGAAGTATGTGAGGATGTCGCTGGGCGGATTACATGATGAATCTGAAATACGGGGGCATCGGAAAACATATATTGGTGCCATGCCGGGACGGATACTTCAGAATATCAAAAAAGCCAAATCTTCAAATCCGGTCTTTGTTCTTGACGAGATTGATAAAGTTGGCAGGGATGCTCACGGTGATCCCGCGTCAGCACTGCTTGAGGTGCTTGATCCGGAGCAGAATTTTGCATTTCATGACAACTACCTTGAACTGGAATACGACCTGTCGAAGGTACTTTTCATTGCAACTGCCAATACGGTAAGCACGATTCATCCGGCGTTAAGGGACAGGATGGAGATGATAAATGTGAATGGATATATTGTTGAGGAAAAGCTGGAGATTGCACGAAGGCACCTTGTGCCCAAGCAGCTTGAGAATCACGGACTGGAAAAGAGGGCGGTTACTTTTTCTAAGAAGGTGCTGGAGGTTATTGTCGAGAATTATACCCGGGAATCGGGAGTAAGAGAACTTGACAAGAAGATAGCCAAGGTTATGCGGGGACTGGCAAGAAGGATGGCTTTTGGCGAGGAATTCAACAAGAAACTTGACGTTGCCGGGGTAAGAGAAATACTCGGGCCACCGGAATATACCAAAGATTTTTACCAGGGTAACGATTTTGCAGGTGTTGTTACGGGACTTGCCGTCACTCCTGCAGGTGGAGAAATTTTGTTTGTAGAAACAAGCCTGAGCAGGGGTAAAGGTAATCTTACAATTACAGGTAATCTGGGCGATGTCATGAAGGAGTCTGCACAGCTTGCTCATGAATATCTTAAGGCCCACGCAACATATTTTGACCTTGATTATGACCTGTTTGAAAAACAGAATGTTCATATTCATGTTCCTGAAGGTGCAATACCCAAGGATGGTCCTTCGGCGGGCATTACCATGGTTACCTCAATGGCTTCGGCATATACCAGGAGAAAAGTAAGAAAGGCCACTGCTATGACCGGTGAAATTACACTTCGTGGCAGGGTACTGCCGGTTGGAGGTATCAAGGAGAAGATCCTGGCAGCCCGAAGAGCTAAAATATCCAGTGTTATACTTTCCGAAGATAACAGAAAGGATGTCGAAAAGATAAAGGATGTCTATCTTAGCGGGCTCAATTTTAATTACGTAAGAACAATTATGGATGTGCTTGATATTGCCCTGCTGAAAGAGAAGGTAACAGAGCCGGTGGTAAGAAAGATCAGTGGATAAAATGAAGATCGGTATGGATAATATTTCTTTCTGGGGGATATTCCTGATACTGCTTGGCATGGCACTTCTGGTAAGGGTGCTTCTCAATATTGATTTACCGGTTTTAAGGATCCTCGGAGGTCTTTTATTAATTTTGCTGGGTGTGAGGATTATTGTTGGAGGTTTTGATATATGGCCTTTTAAAACCAGTGATAATGAAATATTTTTCAGGTCTGAAATAATAGATGATTCAATAGAACTTGCAGGTGAATACAATCTGGTCTTTTCTCAAACAACCTTTGAACTGGGGAAACTTGATTTAAAAGAAAAACGGAAAGAGCTGAAGATAAACAATATTTTTTCTGGCTGTATAGTATATCTTCCGGAGAATGTTCCGGTCAATATCATTGTTGAGGCAGTATTTGCAGGAGTTAAAATGCCAACCAGAAACACACCTGTATTAGGCAGGGGGGCCTTCAGATCGGATGAATTTGATCCGCATCAGCCACATATTGATATAAGGGTTAATGTTGTCTTTGGTAGTGTTACCCTGATGTATGAAAAGTGACGCTTTCATAAGTTTGTGTGTATTTTTTCTGTAAAAAATTGACCTAAAGGTCGATTTCTCTTGTTAATTTCACCACATTGTAGTGAAATTGATTCGATGAGAAATTAATGTATATTTACATTTTTCGGTGTTCCTGCTGTCAGAAATACTGTTAATAAAATTTATTTTAAATGCATAAAACGGCTGTCTTCCCGGGATCTTTTGATCCGTTCACTATCGGACATGAGTCAGTTGTCAGAAGGGCATTGACAATTTTCGACAATATTATTATTGCCGTAGGTTATAATTCAAATAAGAAAGGCTTTTTCCCGCTGGAGAAAAGAATGGAGTGGATAGAAAATGTTTTTAGCGGTGAAAGGGCTGTCAAGGTTGCATGGTTCAGCGGATTGACAGTGGATTTTTGCAAAGAGCAGAAGGCTGCGTATATCTTGCGCGGGTTGAGAACTGCCGCTGATTTTGAGTTCGAAAGAGCCATTGCACAAGTTAACAGTGCCATGGATCCTGGTATCGAATCGGTTTTTTTACTTACCCGTCCCGAGCATACACCCATTAATTCAACAATTGTCAGGGATATTTTTAAGCATGGGGGAGATGCCTCAAGGTTCGTGCCTGAGGGTGTTAAGCTGCATGAATTTAAACCCTGAATCGCTAGTTTATGAGATTTATATACGGTATTATCGTCTGTATTGTCATTTTTGCCAATGGCCTGTCAGGGTCGGAGAGTATCTCCCTGGTAACTTTAAGTGGCCGTGCTCCGGGATATGCAGGTGAAGAAATTGTTTTTTATACCTATAAAGACCGGATAACTTCAACTGAGAAGGAACTTGTTACCTTAACAATAGATGAGAATGAGGAGTTCTCCGCAAGTTTTGAATCACCAGATAAGGTAACCTATATGTTTTCCCGGAAAGGAAGATATTATATCTATATGTTTGCCGAACCTGGAAGTGATTATGAAATAGTCCTTCCGCCAAGGAATGATAAATCAAACTGGGAGAGTATTAACCCTTATTATGAGGGTATACCGACACATATAGCAATCCTCAATCACGACAGAGAGGAGTTGAACAATCTTGTTAGGGAATTTGATCAGGCCTACGATCCGTTGTTTGGAGAAACACTGATAAGGTTGACCATTGACAGGGACCTTGACCTGCTTGATTCAATACGGATCCGATTTGATGAACAATTCGGGGCTGTTGAAAATCCCTACTTTATTCAATACAGTCGTTATAAAATGGCTCTTCTGAAGATCATGGCACAGTTGCAATCTGTCCGCTATATTTCTGATAACTACTTCAGGCAGGAGCCTGTATTGTATGATAATATTGCCTATATGGAGCTGTTTAACCAGGTTTACAACAAGTATTTTCTTTTTTTCGGCAGGACTGTTGAAGGAAAGAAGATTTATGACGATATCAACAGGAAGGGGTGTTTTTATGAATTGAGAAATACTCTGCAGAGTGACAAGGTGCTTGGAGAGGAACGGCTACTGGAACTTGTTATACTGAAGGGGCTGCATGATGCATTTTACGGATCCGATTTTTCAAGGTCCGGAATGCTTGCAATTCTTGATTCGCTCGCAGATATCACAAAATTTCCTGAACATGAACAAATCGCAGGGCACATAAGGGATAAGGTTACCAGACTACTTACCGGTTTTGAACCTCCGGGCTTTGAGCTTATGAACAGGGAAGGGGAAATGATGAGCCTTTCAGATTTCAGTGGAGATTATGTTTACCTCAATTTTTGTACGGCTGTAAGTTATGGCTGTCTTTCGGAGTACGAAATTCTGAACAACCTGAAAAACAAGCACAGTGAATATCTCAGGATAGTAACAATATTTATAGATGAGAGTTATGAGGCTATGCAAACTTTTCTCAGCAAGAATGATTATGACTGGGAATTCCTCTATTACGGCAGTCAGCCATCCCTGCTCAAGGAGTATGATGTACGGATGTTTCCGACTTATTACCTGATCGATCGTGACGGAAAACTGCTTATGTCTCCAGCACCTTCGCCTGCCGAAAATTTTGAGAATTACCTGCTGCGGACCATGAGATCCCGCCGGGAATTCAGATAATCCCTGCTTCATTCAGCAGGTCCATTATTGATGGGTAAGTGCTTTTCTTTATGATCTTCATGTCCTTTTCCCTGGCCCAGATAATCCTGGTAATAAACTCCTCGGCCTGAGGTTTTGGTTTACGGTTTCCTTCATATACCATTTCGAACCACCTTGTCTTTTTAAGATGCGGAATAAGCTTGTCGAAATATGTATGGTAGGTGGGTTGCAGTTCTGACACTATTTTCAAATCGCCTATTCCACACTCCTCCTCAACTTCCCGCAGTGCAGTTTCTTCAGCTGACTCACCCCCTTCTTTTTTGCCTTTGGGCAGATCCCACTTTTCGAATCGGTTTATAAAAAGAATCTCTCCATGCCCGTTCCGTACAAGTCCCCCTGCCGCCTCAACATACCTGAAACAGGAGCGGAACTCTTCCAGCAACCTTTCAGTATCGGGATGGCATATAAAGAGCTGGGGTATTTTTTTAAGGTCAAGAAATACAAGTAATAACTCTTTCAGCTCCTCCCTGTCGCGGAACTTATAAAAAAGGCCCTGATTCTCCTGGAAGGTCTTGAGAAAATCATTAGTAAGGAAAACAATACGCTCGTTAAAAAAAACTTTATACATTTGCACGATGAAAATGAAGGAAAAGAGTATTGCTGAACAATTGTTACAAATTAAAGCAATTAAATTGGAACCAGCAAACCCTTTTTTATGGGCCTCAGGCTGGCATTCCCCTATATATTGTGATAACAGGCTTATTCTTTCATTTCCGGAAACACGGAAAATTGTAAGGGATTGTTTTTGCAAAATGACCAGTGAACTGTACCCGTCTGCCACACTTGTCGCCGGTGTTGCCACAGGTGCAATAGCACATGGCGTTTTGGTTGCCGAAAAGCTTGGTTTGCCGTTTGTATACGTCAGACCGGTACCCAAGGCTCACGGACTTGCCAATATGATCGAGGGCAAAATTTCTCCTGGCGACAGGGTGGTGGTGGTAGAAGATCTGATTTCAACCGGCAGAAGCTCTCTTGCTGCCGTTGATGCTCTTCGCTCAGCGGGTTGCACTGTTCTGGGAATGTTGGCAATCTTTACGTATGGTTTTGATGCAGCAGAAGAAAGTTTCAGACAGAAGAATTGTGAATTGCACACACTGACAAATTACAGTGCTCTTATCAGTGTGGCTGATAATTTAGGAATAATTGAACCCGGAGAGCTTGAAACCCTTGACAGGTGGAGAAATGATCCTGCCGGGTGGAAAGCCTGAATAAACTTTATCTTGAATGACTACATTTGAAAGTTCTGTTAAAACTGTTAAAGTCGCGAGGAAACCTGTATATGGTTTCCTCGCGGATATAAGGAATTTCGGAAGCCTTGTACCAGAAGGCAAGGTCAGTAATTTCGAAGCTGAAAGCGACAATTGCCGTTTTACCATTGACGGTCTTGGTGAGGTGGGAGTACGTCAGGTAACGAAAAAGCCGGAAGATACCATAATGTTTGCATCGGAGGGCTCGACACCTTTCAGGTTTGACCTGAGTATTGATCTTGAAGAGAGTGGGGATGAAGATACAAAACTGAAACTGACACTGAGGGCTGAGCTCAATATGATGATGAAGATGATGGCCAGTAAACCTCTTGAAGAGGGTCTTGAGATGGTTGCCTCTGAGCTGGCAAACCATTTGAACAACAGGCAGTGGGCATAACAGGATAATGCTGTGATCACCAAAAGTACAACCTCAAATCACAAACTCCACCTCCTTGAGGTTGTAATGCTTCATCTCTCCATTTACCATCTCAAGTGTGAGTCGTCCGAAATTATCAACTCCCCTTACAATACCGGTGAATTCACCTCCGGCATTTCTAAAAGAACTTTCTGTATTTAACCGGAAAAGCTTTTCTGTATAGGCAGCTCTGACGACCTCCCCGCCTCCTTTTTTCAGCCTGGAATACCACTTGTCAATTTCCCGGCAAACGATGTTCATGCACCGGTCCGTTGAATGTACCGATCCGGACAGTTGCCTGAGCGATACCGGGTTGGGAATATGTTTGGGAAAGTATGTCTGGTTAATATTGATACCTATTCCAACAACAGAATATTCCAGCCTGTTATCCATAATCGAATTTTCTATAAGAATTCCCGCTATTTTTTTCTCCCCTGCAAGGATGTCATTCGGCCATTTGACAGATACTTCACCGGCCTGTTTTTTCAGGAAATCTGATATGCCCAGAGACACTGCCATCGACAGACTGAATTGTGCGGATGGTTCCAGAAACCATGGGTGAAGAATAATAGAAAAAGTAAGGTTCTTGCCCTTTGCGCTTTCCCAAACATTTCCCGACAGACCACGACCCTTCCGCTGATTGATTGCCCTTATCACAGTACCCTCACGCACATCTTCTTTCCGGAGCAACTCCCTGCAATAATCGTTGGTCGAATCAAGCTCACTGAATAATTTGATGTAACATCCAACAAAGTCCTTTTGCATCTGTTATATATTGAAGTATAGTTCAGCAATATGCTTCTCAAATGTACGTTTTAGGTACGAAATTAGCAGCATTAAAAGTTCGGAATTTTATTTACCGTTACTGCATCATATGCAGAGGCCTGATATGCTAAAAATTGATTAACTTTGTGAGCAAATTAAATTAATGAGTAAAAAGCAGGAAAGAATCTCCACAGAACTATTACTTGGCAATATTCTCGAAGGAATAAGAAAGGTCAAGGGAAAAGAGATAGTGAATATTGATCTGGAAGGTCTGGAAAACCGGATTTGCAGTTACTTTGTCATATGCCATGGCGACTCCAATACACATGTTAATGCCATTGCAGATTCAGTTGACCGGGAGTTGAAGGAGAAAGCAGGGCTATCAACCCTTCATGCCGAAGGTCATGGAAATGCCCAATGGGTACTTATGGATTATGGCCCGGTAGTTGTTCATGTATTTCAGAAGGAATACAGGGATTTTTACCGGCTTGAGGAGTTGTGGGCCGATGGCAAAACGGAGAGACTGGAGTAGCGTAAAAAATTATCAGAAATTGTATGTTTGAAATGAATCAAAATAAAGATCCTAAGAAGGATCAGGGCAAAAGGCCTGAAGATGACGGCAAAAAACCCAAATTCAATCTCTATTGGATATATGGATTGATTGCCCTCGCTTTCATTGCAATTCAAATTTTCGGCACCGGCAGCAAACCTATGGAGATTAATTTCCAGCAGTTTGAAAGGGACATGCTTCGTTCCGGTGATGTTGAGAAAGTTGAGGTGGTTAACAGGGAAGTAGCAAGAATATATATTAAGCAGGACAGACTTCATCTGCCTAAGTATGAGGAGTTGTTTGACCGGGGATTTGCTTCTGCATCGAGATCCGGGCCGCACTACTTTTTCACCATTGGCTCGGTTGAGCTTTTTGAAGAAAGGTTGCGAGAGTCACAGGAAGACCTGGAGCAGGATGCGAGAATCAGTCCCAACTACGTGACAGAGCGTGATTATTTTTCAGATGTTTTGAGCTGGGTGCTGCCAATTTTCATCCTCGTTGCTATCTGGCTGTTTATTTTTCGCAGGATGAGCGGAGCGGCCGGAGGTGGCGGACCGGGTGGCATATTTAATGTTGGCAAGTCGAAAGCCAAAATGTTTGATAAGGAGTCGCATGTCAAGATTGACTTCAAAGATGTTGCGGGACTGGAAGAGGCGAAAATGGAAGTTAAGGAGATTGTAGATTTTCTCAAGACTCCGCAAAAATATACCCAGCTGGGCGGGAAAATCCCTAAGGGAGTTCTCCTTGTCGGGCCTCCGGGAACCGGGAAAACGCTGCTTGCCAAGGCGGTAGCCGGAGAGGCCAATGTGCCGTTTTTCTCGATTTCAGGATCAGATTTTGTTGAGATGTTCGTTGGAGTAGGAGCTTCAAGGGTAAGAGATCTTTTCAAGCAGGCAAAGGACAAGGCACCTTGCATTGTATTTATCGATGAGATAGATGCAGTAGGTCGTGCCAGGGGGAAAAATCCAGGCTTTGGTGCTAATGATGAGAGGGAGAACACTTTGAATCAGCTTCTTACCGAGATGGATGGATTTGAACCAAACATGGGTGTGATTTTGCTTGCGGCAACCAACAGGGCTGATGTGCTTGACCGGGCACTTCTGAGGGCAGGAAGGTTTGACAGGCAGATACACGTCGAATTGCCTGACCTTAATGAAAGAACTGAGATATTCCAGGTACACCTGAGGCCTGTCAGACTGGAGAAGAATCTCAATATTGATTTTATGGCTAAACAGACACCCGGGTTTTCTGGTGCAGATATCGCCAATGTTTGTAATGAAGCTGCCCTTATTGCAGCAAGAAAAGATAAGAAAGCAGTTGGCAAGCAGGATTTTCTGGATGCTATTGACAGGATTATCGGGGGACTAGAACGGAAGAATAAGATTATTTCACTGGAGGAAAAAAGGACTATCGCATTTCATGAAGCCGGTCATGCAACATTGAGCTGGCTGCTGGAGCATGCCAATCCACTTGTTAAGGTAACGATCATCCCAAGAGGCAGATCGCTTGGTGCAGCGTGGTATCTGCCGGAGGAAAGGCAGATAACAACAACAGAGCAGCTAATTGACGAGATGTGTGTTGCGCTGGGCGGTCGTGCATCGGAGGAGATAAACTTCAATAAAGTTTCAACCGGAGCACTTAATGACCTTGAGAGGGTTACCAAGCAGGCATATGCCATGGTGACCTATTTCGGCATGAGTAAAAAGATTGGGAATATCAGTTTTTATGACTCTTCGGGACAGAATGAATATAACTTCTCCAAGCCTTACAGTGAAACAACTGCCGAAACGATTGACAATGAGGTAAAAGACATTATTGACAAGGCTTTTAAAAGGGCTAAAGATCTTCTGACCAAAAACAAGGAAGGACTTACCAGGCTTGCCGACTTGCTGCTTGAGAAAGAGGTGATATTCAGCGAAGACCTGGAACGGATATTTGGTAAAAGGAAGTATAAAAAGCCTGAATCAGAGCTCCTTATTAAACAACAAAACAACAAACAGGATAACAGCCTGCAGCAGGAAAATAAAGCTGAATCAGACAGTTCCGGCTCAAAGGTTAATAACCAGGATGATAAGGGCATTGCCAAACCTGATGCGAAGGATAATGAGAGTCCTGCAAATGTGAAAGGTAAGAAAATAATGCCGGATGGTAATAGCGAAGATGAGTTGCCAGAAGAGGAGCGGGCATAAAAACTATAAGTTATGGAAAAAGACTGGGTTGTGGTTTATAAAACTGTTGATCTTTACAGGGCTGAAATGGCAAAACAGATTTTGGAAGGTGAAGGCATAGAGGCTGTTGTAATGAACCATAAAGATTCCACATACCTTGTATTTGGTGAAATTGAGCTGCTTGTTAAATCTGAAAATGAATCTTCTGCAGTGCAGCTTCTAAAGGATCTGGAAAATTGAGTGATTTTCTGAAACGTACTATTACCGGGGGACTTTTCGGGGTGTTGATTTTCGGATCATTGTTTGCCGGCAGCATAACATTTCTGATGTTTTACCTCGGATTAATGATCCTTGCCCTGGTCGAGTTCTGCCGTTTGACGGATGACAAGGGAATTCATATCCAGAAGGCTGCTGCTTTTATTGTTTCTTCTTTGTTTTTTCTGCTTATTTTCGGGTTATCATCCGGATTAATAGTCATGAAGTGGATGTCGGTAATTGTTATTATCCCGGCAGTTGTTATGATATCTGAGCTTTACAGGAAGAAAGGGCGTCCGTTTGATAACCTGGTCTGGACGTTTTACGCAATTGTTTATATTACGTTGCCCCTGAGCCTTCTCAATTTCCTTGTTTTTCCGGGTGAGATAGCCGCATACCGCTATACTCCGGGTATTGTTGCAGGTATGTTTATGCTTATTATGATAAATGATACAGTTGCATACCTGGTCGGTGTTCCGCTGGGACGTCACAGACTGTTTGAGCGCATATCACCCAAAAAATCGTGGGAAGGTACCATAGGTGGCGCTATTGCAGTGCTTGCCGCTGCGTTCCTGATGAAAACCCTGTTCCCTTTGCTTGATTTGAAAGGCTGGATGGGTATTTCAGTCATTGTTGCCATCCTCGGCGTTTACGGCGATCTGGTTGAGTCTTTGTTCAAAAGGGGAATTGGAGTAAAGGATTCCGGTAATATGCTTCCGGGGCACGGTGGAGTGTTGGACAGAATAGATGCATGGATTTTCGTAATTCCTGCAGTTTGGGTCTATTTGAATTTTATTTTATAACATGAGATATGAAGATACATAAAGAGGGGCACCTTATACTGACTGGTTTGTTAGTCATGCTTGCAGTTGCCAACACAGTTATTTTTACATTCATGTCGTCGATGCAGGGTTTTGCACTCTCTTTTCTGACGGTTTCTGTGATAGGTTATCTGCTTATCTTGTGGTTTTTCAGACTCCCCATACGAACTATTGCCGAAAATAATAATCATGTGATTGCCCCTGCAGACGGTAAGATTGTAGCAATTGAAGAGACGGTTGAGAATGAATATTTCAAAGACCGGAGGCTGCAGGTATCAATATTTATGTCTCCGCTAAATGTACATGTTAATCTTTTTCCTGTTGCAGGAATGGTAAAATATTATAAGTATCATCCCGGCAAGTATCTTGTTGCCTGGCACCCCAAGGCTTCAGAGAGTAATGAACGTAGTTCGGTGGTTATTGAAAACGGTGAGCATTCTGTTCTGGTGAGACAGATTGCCGGCGCCCTGGCCCGAAGAATTGTATGCTATGCCCGCACCGGAGAACAGGTAAGGCAAGGGCAGGAGCTGGGGTTTATAAAATTCGGATCAAGAGTAGATCTTTTCCTTCCTCCAGAAGTTAATCTGAATGTGAAAATTGGACAGAAAGTAAGCGGGAAGACCTCAGTAATAGCTTCTTTTAATTAGTATAAGTTTTTTTGCCCTACTTTTAACATATGGTTAACACCGTAGCCAGATTAATGTAAGTATATTTGGACTAAATAAAAACAAAAAATTATCCGGTTATGAAGAAATCAATTGTATTTATCGTAATGATAGCATTTGCCGGAGTTTCATCCTTCTCTTTCAACTTAACTGACAAGGATGACTCCAGAACTGCTGAAAAGAAAACAGAATGCTCAACAGCAGTGGCTGAAAAAGCTTCAGACTGCAGTTCAGCAACAAATGCTGTTCTCACGGCAGGAAGTGAAAAGGCTTCAGACTGCAGTTCGGCAACAAATGCTGTTCTCACGGCAGGAAGTGAAAAGGCTTCAGACTGCAGTTCGGCAACAAATGCTG
>SKND01000088.1 GCA_007120695.1 Bacteroidales bacterium
TAAGAAATATTTACAAAACTACACGATTTATGCCTGAAGTATGGTTGCCTGCAAAAATTAACCGGGCAATCTCGTCAAAAACATCCCGGTCTGATACAAAATCTGAATCACCCAGGTCAATTAGCAGAAATATTACTTCCCTCTTCTGCTTCATAAAGTCAAAGTATGAATTTTGGATCCTTTCCAGGTAATCGTATTTAATACCCTGTTCATAATGACGGCCTCTTTTCCCGATATTTTCAAGTAGCACAAGCGGGTCCCGGTGAAGATAGACATAAAGGTCAGGTACCGGTAATGAGGAGTTCATAATTTCAAACAGTTGCCTGAACAATTTATATTCATGTCCGGACAATGTGTTGGCGGCGAATATAAGAGTCTTTGCAAAATAATAATCAGCTACGGTAAGAGGTGTGAAAAGTTCCGGTTCAGGCAGCTCGCCTTTTAATTGATTATAACGTGCTGCCAGAAAGGATAGTTCCAGCGGAAAGGCGTATCTGTCAGGGTCTCTATAAAATCCGGGCAAAAAGGGATTTTCTGAAAACTGTTCGAGGATAACCCTGGCACCAAACCTCTCACCTATCATTTCGGCAAGACTTGTTTTTCCAGCCCCTATATTGCCCTCAATTGCTATAAACTGCATATCATAAATGCCTGTGAGTTACAAAGGCGGACATTTCGGACTAATTAGCGGTCCTTTAAGGCTTCGGAAGCAGAGCTTTACGTGAAAGCTTAAGTTTGCCGGTTTTGCTGTCAACATCTATCAGCTTGACTTCGACCTCTTCTCCTTCCTTTAGAACATCTTCGACGGCATTTGTTCTCTTCCAGTCGATTTCAGAAATGTGAAGCAGACCTTCTTTCCCCGGTAATATCTCAACAAAAGCACCAAATGCCACGATCGATTTTATCTTTCCCTTGTAGACAGTACCTGCTTCAGGAACAGCAATAATGCTTTTAATCATCTTCATTGCGATTTCGATCGATTCCTTATTTTCAGCAAATACGTCAACGTAACCGAAATTGTCAATTTCTTCAACAACAATAGTTGTATTGGACTTTGCCTGGATATCCTGTATTATCTTTCCTCCGGGGCCGATTATAGCACCTATCATGTCTTTGGGGATCTTTATCTGCTCAATTCTCGGTGCATGCGGTTTCATGTCCGTCCTTGGTTCACCTATAGTCTCAATCATCCTGTCAAGAATGTGAAGCCGGCCTGCTCTGGCCTGCTCCAGAGCTTTTGCCAGTATCTCGTATGACAGTCCTTCAACTTTGATGTCCATCTGGGTGGCAGTGATCCCATCCCTTGTCCCGGCAACCTTAAAGTCCATATCACCAAGATGGTCTTCATCACCAAGGATATCTGAAAGGATAGCATGTTTTCCCGATTCTGTATCGGTAATGAGTCCCATTGCAATGCCCGAAACGGGTTTCCTCATCTTTATTCCCGCATCCATAAGCGCCAGTGAACCGGCACAAACAGTAGCCATGGATGAAGAACCGTTTGATTCAAGTATATCTGACACTATCCTTATAGCATAAGGGTTTTCCGAATCGTTTGGCACCATCCCCTTCAATGCCCTGTGCGCCAGGTTTCCATGCCCGACTTCTCTTCTGGAAAGGCCCCTGACAGGTCTGGCATCGCCGGTTGAAAAAGGTGGAAAATTATAATGCAGTACAAACTTGTCTTTACCTTTGCGTAATACCTCATCTATCATCTTCTCATCCAGCTTGGTTCCAAGCGTCACGGTGGTAAGTGACTGGGTTTCTCCTCTTGTAAAGAGCGCTGATCCATGTGCTGCGGGAAGAAAATCTATCTCACACTCAATTGGCCTAATCTCATCTGTCTTCCGCCCGTCAAGTCTTACACTTTTATCAAGGATAAAGTTCCTGACAGCTTCCTTCTGAACATCATGGAAGTAACGTCCGATCAATGCTGTATCAGCTTCCGGTTCCTCCGGAAGGGACTCGATAAATTCATCCTTTACCTTAGAAAATGCTTCGGAACGCTCATGTTTTTCCTTTACGCTGCCGGCAACCTTGTAACACTTATCATAAAGCTCTTTTCTGATCTTCCCGCGAAGCACCTCATCATTAACCTCATGCGAATACTCACGCTTTTGGGACTTTCCTGCCATCTCCATCAGCTCAAGCTGTGCCCGGCACTGGACTTTTATCGCCTCGTGTGCAAGTTTCATTGCTTCGAGCATTTCAGCTTCAGATACTTCATCCATTTCACCTTCGACCATCAGGATATTGTCAAAAGTAGCACCGACAAGAAGATTAATATCAGCTTTTTCAGCCTCGGTAAATGTGGGATTTATGATAAATTTTCCATCCACACGTACAATCCGGGCCTCCGATATGGGTCCGTTAAATGGTATGTCTGATACCGCAAGAGCCGCTGAAGCAGCAAGCCCTGCGAGAGCATCCGGCATGGTATCCTTATCTGCAGAGATCAGGTCTATTGTTACAAATGTTTCTGCATGATAATCGGCCGGGAAAAGTGGTCTCAGCGCCCTGTCAACCAGTCGGCAGATCAAAATCTCATTGTCTCCTGGCCTCGCTTCTCTTTTCATGAATCCACCCGGAAATCTTCCGATTGAAGCAAATTTCTCTTTATATTCAACCGATAACGGCATAAAATCGACATTCTCCCGGGCCTCTTTTGCCGACACAACAGTTGCCAGTAAGATTGTTCTGCCAAGTTTAAGCATGACTGCCCCGTCGGCCTGCCGTGCAAGTTTTCCCGTCTGAAGAGTGATGTTCCGTCCATCACCAAGTTCTATAATTTTCTCAAATGTTTGAAACATATAAATAGTTGTAATAATTATTATTGTTTATAAATACAATACAAAAAAGGGCAATTAAATAATCGCCCTTTTTGCTTATTTTCTTAGATTGAGTGATTTTATAACAGCGCGGTATCGGTTTATATCCCTCTCTTTGAGATAGTCCAGTAAGCTTCTTCGCTTACCTACCAGCTTAACCAATGCGTGTTCGGTGCTGAAATCCTTGGGATTGGTTTTCAAATGATTGGTCAGGTGATTTATCCTGTAGGAAAACAGAGCTATTTGACCCTCTGCAATGCCTGTGTTTTTGGCAGACTTACCATATTCGGCGAATATTTCCTGTTTTTTCTCAGCTGTCAGATACATTTTTATAGATTTGTTGATTAAATTCATTTTAAGACCTGCAAAAGTAAACCATTTTTTTTATTTTTCAATGAATATTTTAAAAAATAATTCCACCCCTGAATATTGCCAATGAACAGCTAATAATCAATTCCTGAGGATTTTGCCCGGCCAAATTATCATATTCCATTATCTTCCGGAAATGATCCTTCTGCCCGTATCGCACTCAAGGCATCTTTTGTAAGAACAATATTCGTTTTTCAAATGCAGAAGAGCCTGTGATTCAAATGCATTACATACTCTTATACCCAGTTCTTCCCATCCCGAGGTGATGGAGTTTTTCTCAGGTGGAAGAGCTTTAAGAAATGAAATTGCGCGCTTATTGTAAACACCAAGCCCTTTCTGCCGTCCATAAAAGAATAACGTCGGGACTACCGCATTTATCAGTATGGACTGTACAGCAAATTCGCCGGTTCTTTTTACCTGCCTTTCTGAAGTTTTGCCGAAGATAAAATGAGTGTCCCAGTATCCTGATGCGCTGATCATGAAAAGTCCGGTAAGGGCTCTTATATCTGCCGTTTCAATAACAACCGAGAAAAGTGCCTGTTTTCTGTGGAGCAATGATGCAAACTGTGCAATTCGCAATGTTGGAAAGTTTGCAGGCCGAAGACGCAGAAATCTCCATAAATGTCGTTCCAGGGGAACAAGACTGTATTTTCTTCTTAAAAACATGTACTCTTTCTTCATCCCTTCAAAATATTCATCACCAGCATCTGGTCCAAGCAATCCTGCCTGCCCGAACAACAATGCTTCAAGCTGAAAAAGGCTGTCACTGTGTTTCCGCAGGATCCTGTATGGCAAAGACCTTGCAAGCATTTCAAACGCTCCCCCGTTAATATTGAACCCGAAATTCCGGGCAAGCTGCTGGTAGAAACTCTCTTCCCTGTCGTTACGGTTAAGCTGCAAAGACCGCCCGAGTAAAAGTGCTTTCTGTTCAAGCCGTCTCACTGCCAGGACCGATATCCATTCAGCAGCTACTGCTTCTGTTATGCTTTTTATGAAGGGCTGGCAAGGTATCCAGGCCTCATTGCCAAGCAGTTCCCTGTAGTTTTGAAGCAGTTTAATGTCGAAACTTACCTCTGCGGTGGGAATTATCTCTCCATTAGTACGCCTTACTGTTTTATCCCTTCTCAGAACAATCTGAAGTATCACATTATCATATGCCTTATCAAGATGGTGGCCATGCCTGTACCAGTCGGCACTATTCAAATGCAACTCAACATTTCCGGCAAATAAGGTATCACCAATCTTTATCATGGCATTGAAAAAATCGGGCCCTGCGTTGGTATTGGCTTTACCTGGATCAAGAACCTCGATTTTTGCACTGTTGTCAACATCTGACTTCAACGGTGCAAACAAGCCATACCTCCAGATATAATGGAGAAAATCTTCAGTCATATCTGATAATAAGGAGTATTTATAATAAAGATAGGAACTTCTCCTGTAAAAGTCAACCCCACCCGGGCGCAATACTAAGTAGTGTCAGTTCGTAATGTTCGGATGCAAGGCTTGCGAAGTCAAAAAAAGAGGAGTCTGCAGAAATATTATATACTCAGATCAGATTCCGGTCTTTGAGAATCCCGGCCATCTCATCTCTTATCATCGAAGCTTTTTGTCCCGCCACATAATCAAAACTATCGCTCTCGTCAGCATGGATGATAGCCCTGGATGAATTGACAAGTAAACCGCATCGGTCATTCAAGCCGTGCTCAGCAACAGAATGGAGGTCTCCTCCCTGGGCACCTATGCCCGGAACAAGCAGGAAGTGTTCGGGAACGATAGCTCTCACTCTGCCAAGCATCTCAGGCTGAGTGGCTCCCGCAACAAACATCAGGTTATCGCTGTGCCCCCACCGGGAAGCCTGCCTGAGAACTTTTTCAAACAGATACAAACCTGTTTCTTTTTCAATGGTCATTTGAAAGTCGGCCGATCCCCGATTTGATGTTACCGCCAGCAAAACAGTCCATTTATCCTTGTATTCAAGGAAGGGCATTACCGAATCATGTCCCATATATGGCGCAATCGTTATGGCATCAAACCCATAGTCCTCAAACCATGCTTTCGCATATCTCTTCGAGGTGTTGCCGATATCACCTCTTTTTGCGTCGGCAATCAGGAATATCCCGGGATGCTTTTTCCTGATATACTCTACCGTCTTTTCAAGGCTCCACCACCCGCCTGACCCGAGCGCTTCATAAAATGCAATATTGGGTTTGTAGGCAACTGCAAATTCACTGGTAGCATCTACTATCTTCTTATTGAACTCATAAACCGGATCGTCGGTCTCGAGCACCGAATCAGGGAACCTTGAGATATCCGGATCAAGTCCCACACAAAGGAAACTTCTTTTCTCCCGGATATTTTCATACAGCTTATCAGATGTCATAAATTTTGCATTTGGGTTGAAAAATCACTCCCAGGCTGAAAAGAAACTCAGACGTTTTCTTTGAGCCGCTCTGCATTTTCAGCCATCTGGAGTTTTTCAAGGATCTCATCCAGATCACCGTCCAGAATGGCAGAAAGATTATATAGAGTCAGGTTTATTCTGTGTTCTGTTACCCTTCCTTGCTGGTAATTATATGTACGGATCTTGGCTGACCTGTCACCCGTTGAGACCATAGTTTTTCTTTTGGAAGATATCTCATCTATATACTTCTGATACTCCAGATTGTATAACCGGGTCCTCAACTCAGCCATTGCCTTGTCAAGGTTCTTCAACTGCGATTTCTGATCCTGGCAGGTGACCACAATTCCGCTTGGAATATGGGTAAGCCTGATTGCCGAATATGTGGTATTAACAGACTGTCCGCCCGGTCCTGAGGAGCAGTAGGTATCTTTTCTTATATCATCGGGCCGAAGGTCAATATCAAATTCCTCCGCCTCAGGAAGCACTGCAACTGTAGCAGCAGATGTATGCACCCTTCCCTGGGTCTCTGTCTGCGGCACCCTCTGAACACGGTGTACACCCGATTCATATTTCAAAATTCCATAAACACCCTGACCACTTACATTGAAGACAATTTCCTTGTAGCCTCCGGCAGTACCTTCGTTAAAGTGGGTTACCTCAAGTTTCCACTTCCTGCTTTCACAAAATTTACTGTACATCCTGAAAAGATCACCGGCAAATATGCTTGCTTCGTCACCACCTGTACCAGCCCTGATTTCAACAATGGCATTCTTCTCATCCTCCGGATCTTTTGGCAGTAACAACATCTTTATCAGATCTTCCATCTGCTCAATACGTACCTCAAGCTCATCCAGCTCCATCCTGGCCATTTCCCGCATCTCCTCATCCTTTTCTGTAGCAAGCAGACTCTTTGCCGAATTAATGTTGCTGAGAATGTTATTGTAATCCTTCCATGCTCCAACCAGGGGTTCAAGATCCCTGTACTCCTTGTTTAGTTTAATGTACCTTTGCATATCGCTTGCTACATCAGGATCTGTAAGCAGTTGCTCTACCTCCTCAAATCTCAGTCGGACACCTTCCAGCCTTTCAAGTATTTTATTGCCGCTCATTTATGTTTTTTTAAATTCTACCTGTATACAAACTCACCAAACTCCGATTTAATTGTTAATATTTTTTCATCCGCTTTTTCACAATACCCGATGATCTTTGCCTCAACACCAAGCCCTTCTGAGATACTTATAATTCCAGGTGCTATTTCTGAAGGCACATAAATTTCAAACCGGTGCCCCATATTAAATACTTTATACATCTCCTTCCAGGCGGTGCCTGACTGCTCCCTGATTATCCTGAACAGGGGAGGAAGATCAAACAAATTATCCTTGATCACATGCAGGCCACTAATAAAATTCATTACTTTCGTCTGTGCGCCTCCACTGCAATGAATCATTCCGCTTATCTTTCCCCGGTATTGATTAAGAACATCCCTGATTACAGGAGCATAGGTCCGCGTTGGTGAAAGCACAAGCTTCCCTATATCCTGTCCCGTACCCACAACCTTGTCCGTCAGCTTCATTGAACCGCTGTACACCAGATCTGCGGGCATCAGAGGGTCATAACTCTCCGGGTAAGATGATGACAGGTATGAGGCAAAAATGTCATGCCGGGCCGAGGTCAGTCCATTGCTGCCCATTCCTCCGTTATACTCCTTTTCATATTTTGACTTTCCTGATGAAGACAATCCCACTATCACATCTCCGGGTCTTATTTTGTTGTTTGGTATGACATCAGATCTTTTCATCCTGCATGCTACCGTTGAATCGACAATAATTGTCCTTACAATATCTCCCACATCGGCTGTCTCACCTCCTGTTGAGTAAATACCAACACCCATCTGACGCATTTCCTGAAGAAACTCCTCTGTACCAGTTATTATTGCCGATATTACCTCCCCGGGAATATGGTTCTTATTTCTTCCTATTGTTGAGGATAAAAGTATGTTATCGCTTGCCCCTACACATAAAAGATCATCCAGGTTCATGACAACGGCATCCTGCGCTATACCTTTCCATACCGACAGGTCACCTGTTTCCTTCCAGTAGATATATGCCAGCGACGATTTGGTTCCTGCTCCGTCAGCATGCATAATATTACAATACTCTGCATCGCCGCCGAGGATATCAGGCGATATTTTACAAAAAGCACCTGGAAAAAGGCCTTTATCGACATTTCTTATGGCTGTGTGAACATCTTCCTTTGAGGCAGAAACACCCCTTCTGATGTATCTGGATTCTTCAGACATATTACTGATTTTTTTAACCACTCCCTTTCTTACTGTTTGCGTTGCACAGCGGTTTCACCTGCAATTCGTGCGTTACGTAATGCATACTTCCACTTCAGACTGTAAAGATCGGTCCTGCGGTCTTTAAGGTTTCTTACCGAACCATTTACATGCAGCTCCTTTAAAAGATCGAGATTAACATCTGCAATAACCATCATTTCCGTATTAGGTGTCGCCTCACTTACAACTGCATTGGTGGGAAAAGCAAAGTCCGAAGGCGAGAAGACAGCCGACTGAGCATATTGAATATCCATATTGTTAACCTTGGGCAGATTTCCCACACCACCAGCGATAGCAACATAGCATTCGTTCTCAATAGCACGGGCCTGGGCACAATGCCTGACCCGGTTATAGCCGTTCTGCGTATCCGTAACAAATGGTACAAATAATATTTCCAGGCCCTGTTCTGCCATTATTCGTCCAAGTTCAGGGAACTCAACATCATAACAGATGAGTACGCCGATCCTGCCCGAATCGGTTTCAAAAACCTTTATGTTGTCACCCCCGGTAAGACCCCAGCTGGTATGCTCGCTCGGAGTGATGTGTATCTTGTACTGCATATCCCATGAACCATCCCTGCGACACAAATATGCTATATTGTATAGCTTTTCATCTTCATACACCGGGAGACTGCCGCATATTATATTTACATTATATGAAATAGCAAACTCAACAAACTTGCTTCTTATGGGCTCGGAATAATTTGCAAGTGCCCTTATAGCATCAAATTCGGCAAGGTGATTATATTTAGCCATAAGGGGTGCATTGAAAAATTCGGGAAAAAGGATAAAATCACTCTGGTAATCGCTAACCGCATCGATAAAGAACTCCATCTGTTCAACCAGCGCATCGATCGACGGGAGACTTCTCATCCCCCACTGAACCAGTCCCAGACGAACCACAGATTTCTTCCGTCCAATAGCCTTCTCCTTCTCCTCATAATAAATGTTGTTCCATTCTATGAGTGTTGCAAAGGTCTTTGATTCATTGTCATTGGGCAGGTAATTACGCAGTATTTTCTTTACATGAAAATTATTGGATATCTGGAAAGTCAGTATCGGGTCATATATCTCCCTCATTTCCACCTTTTCGATATACTGCTTCGGGGTGTATTCATCAAAGAAGTCCTTATACCCCGGAATTCTCCCACCGGCTACAATGGCCCTGAGATTAAAGTTCTCGCACAATTCCTTTCTTGCATCATACAGTCGCCTGCCCAGTCTCATATTCCTGTAGCCCGGATGAACAAAAACATCAATACCATAAAGAACATCTCCCTCCTGATCATGGGTTGAAAAGGTTTCGTTACCAGTAATCTGCTGATAAGTATGCGAGTCTCCGAATTTGCTGTAATCGACAATTATGGATAATGCACAGGCTACTACCTTCCCTTTTACCTCAATACATACTTGTCCCTCAGGAAAAAGTGTCAGCAGCCTTTTAAGCTGCGAGTATTTCCATGGCGCCTCGCCAATGCCGGAATAGGCTATTTTCATCGCCTCGGCAATATCATCATAATCTTTAAGGATCAGGTTCCTGAGAACAACGGTAGTATCTTTACTCATAGAAAAATTATATTTTACAGGTATTTAATTGTTCAATACCTTTTTTTAACCGCGCAAAGATACGAAATTGATATAATTTAAATAATCCAGGACATTACCACATTCTAAGAACGTGGGTTTTTAAAGTAAACTAAAGCTTCAATAATTGTTTCCCGAAGCCGTAAAAACATTTCCGCAGGAATTAAGCTATAATAAATTAACACCAGAACATAGCTGAATAGGTATTTTAAGCAATATCCGATTGAGTTACTTTGTTATTTATCTGTTAATCCGACTCAATTACTTCTATTTTATTTTTGAACATTAATATATTTTTAGTTTTATTTGCAGACTTTTTTTCACGACACAAAACTTTAAAAGAAAATTTAGTTAAAAACGGTTATCAACAGTATAAGTTATAGCCCAATCAGTCTTAAGCACGCAAAATAATATGAAAAATAAATATATAGACCTGATTGATCAGACATTTGAATTCCCTCAGAAAGAATTCCGGGTAGAGGAGAATGAACTGTTCTTTAATGACATCCCTCTTATGGATGTCATTAAGCAGTACGGGACCCCTTTGAAGATCACGTATCTTCCCAAGATCAGCCAGCAGATCCAGCAGGCCAAGAAATGGTTCAATGTGGCAATTGCCAAGGCTGATTATAATGGCGATTACCATTACTGTTACTGCACGAAAAGTTCACACTTCTCATTTGTTTTGGAGAAGGTTCTTGAAAATGATGTGCACCTTGAAACATCATCTGCATTTGATTTGAACATTATTGAAGAGCTATACCAGAGCGGACAGGTAAACAAGGACATTTACATTGTATGCAACGGTTTTAAGCGTCCTCAATACATTGAAAATATTGCAGCATTTATCAATAATGGTTTCTCCAATACGATTCCGGTTCTGGACAACAAATCTGAGCTCGACCAGCTTAATAATCTGATAAATACCAAATACAAGGTAGGCATCAGGATCGCGGCCGAAGAGGAGCCTAAATTTGAATTCTATACTTCAAGACTCGGTATCCGTTACAATGACATTGTTTCATTTTACCAGGAGAAGATAAAAACCAATCCCGGTATTGAACTTAAGATGCTTCACTTCTTTATTAATACGGGAATTGGAGATAATGCCTATTACTGGAACGAACTTTCCAAATGTGTCAATATATATTGTGATCTGAAGAAAATCTGCCCTGAACTTGACTCATTAAATATTGGAGGTGGTTTCCCTATCAAGAATTCATTGTCGTTCGATTACGAATACGAGTATATGGCAGAGGAGATAATAGCCCAGATTAAGAATATCTGCGAGCGCAATGAAATTCCCGAACCGGATATATTTACCGAATTCGGATCCTATACTGTAGGAGAAAGCAGCGCAGTTCTCTATTCGGTTCTGGGTCAGAAAAGACAAAATGACCGGGAGATATGGAACATGATCGATTCATCCTTCATGACCACTCTTCCCGACACATGGGCCCTGAACAAAAGATTTATCCTGCTGGCAATAAATAACTGGGATGAGGAGTACGAGAGGGTTTTTCTCGGGGGACTGACTTGCGACAGCGAAGATTATTACAACTCTGAGGCTCACGCCAATGCCATATTCCTGCCTAAGATCCAGAACGGGGAGACACAGTATATCGGACTGTTCCATACCGGGGCCTACCAGGAATCAATTGGCGGGTACGGAGGGATCCAGCACTGCCTGATTCCTGCTCCCAAACATATAATCATCGACCTTGACGAAGATGAAGAGATTACAACAAAACTTTTCGCAAAGGAGCAGAGCCACAAATCGATGCTGAAAATTCTTGGGTATTAGGGCTTATTTTAGGATATTTACAATATTAACCTGTTTAATTCTCATGAAAAATTTCGGTGGATTACCGGCTGATTTTACCGGTGAAGAACAATCAGAAATAATAATTCTGCCGGTACCTTTTGACGGAACCAGTACGTGGATAAAAGGTGCTGACAGGGGACCAGGGGCTATCATAGAGGCTTCTGCAAATATGGAGCTATATGATATTGAATCCGGGAGTGAGGTTTACCTTAAGGGTATACATACCTCAGACCCCGTAACCGAAAAAGAGAACCCTGAGAAAATGGTGGCTGAGGTCTTCAGCAGGGTCACAAATTATCTTGATAAAAGCAAGTTCCCTGTTATTATTGGCGGAGAACATTCCGTTTCAATAGGCAGTATTCAGGCGTTTGCAAAAAAATTCGACGACCTGACAGTATTGCAAATCGATGCTCACAGTGACCTTCGGGACGAATATGAGGGTTCAAAAAACAACCATGCATGCGTAATGTCAAGGGCCAGGGAGGTAGCATCAATTGTACAGGTGGGCATCAGAGCCTTAGATTCAGGTGAGTTATCATCAATTGACCCTGGCAGGATATTTTATGCACACCGGATATACGGGAACGACGACTGGATGGAAGAGGCTGTAGGTCTTCTATCTGATAACGTGTATATCACAATTGATCTTGATGCACTGGATCCTGCAATAATGCCCTCAACAGGAACGCCTGAGCCGGGAGGCATGGGGTGGTACCAGACCCTCACTTTCGTGGAAAAGGTTATCGCTAGTAAAAAGGTTGCAGGTTTTGACGTTGTGGAGCTTTGCCCATCTGACGGGAACAAAGCACCTGATTTTCTGGCTGCCAAACTTATATACAGAATTCTGAGCATGCAATTCAGCAGGAAATAATAGTTTTCGGAAGAATCCCCATGATACTGAAGTCTCATAAAATAACATGAATATAATAAAAAATATAAAGGTTGCTCATAATCATGAACTTAAAACTGAAGAGATGGAAAAAAAAGATTTCCTGAAAGATCCGGTGAAACACATAGACATCAAATCTTTTGATGCCACACCAATAATCAACTCAATGCGTGAAATGTCATTCACCTCACGTGATACCGCATCTGCAGCCGACATATACACAAAAATGATACAGGAGGATGAGTGTTCTGTTATACTGACTCTTGCAGGCAGCACAAGTGCGGGGGGCTGCATGCAGATATATGTCGATATGGTCAAAAGCAATATGATAGATGCAATTGTTGCCACTGGCGCTTCGATAGTTGACATGGATTTCTTTGAGGCCCTGGGTTTCAGGCACTATAAAGGCTCACCCGACGCGGATGACAAAATGCTGCGCAAATTCTATATTGACCGGATTTACGATACTTATATCGACGAGGAGGAATTGCAGGCATGTGATTTCACCATACAGAAGATTGCTGATAAAATGGAACCCGGGGCATATTCTTCTCGCGAATTTATCAGGGAGATGGGTAAGTATCTTATCAGTAATTCCAAAAAGAAAGATTCACTGGTACAAACCTGCTATGAACATAATGTGCCGATCTTCTGTCCGGCGTTTACCGACAGCAGTGCTGGATTCGGACTGGTAAAACATCAGTGGGACAATCCCCGGCGGCATATTACAATTGACTCTGTAAAGGACTTTCTTGAACTGACAAAAATTAAGATGGCTGCTCCCTCAACAGGCCTCTTCATGATTGGAGGCGGTGTACCTAAAAATTTCACACAGGATACGGTTATTTGTGCTGAAATACTTGGAAAAGATGTTGAAATGCATAAATACGCCATCCAGATAACTGTAGCCGATGCCCGCGACGGGGCGTGCTCAAGTTCCACTCTAAAAGAGGCTTCGTCATGGGGTAAGGTTGATACAGTTTACGAGCAGATGGTATATGCAGAAGCCACTTCGGTGCTTCCTCTTATGGCAAGCTACCTGTATCATAAAGGAGATTGGCGCAGACGCACCAAAAAAGAGTGGGCAAACCTGCTTGACAAGGTCCCGGCTGACTAAACAAAAAGCCCGGTAACGGGAAGGAGTACTACTGATAATCAGTTGTTAGTACCTCAAATTCCGTTCTTCTGTTCGCCTGGTGTGCTGCCTCTCTCTGCTCTTCAGTCGGCAGTGACCCGATGTACTCTTCAGTAAGTTGTGTACCAACAGGTAAGAACGGATAAACCGAGGCCACCCTTTCATCAACTGTTCTGGGCCTTGACTTTCCGTATCCTACAGGATCAAGCCGGTCAGGAGCAACCCCGTTTTCAATAAGATAGTCTACTACTGATTGTGCACGTTTTTGAGATAATTCCATATTAAATGCTGCCCCGCCCCTGGAGTCCGTATGTGAAGCAAGCTCAATAGTGATGTGCGGGTTATCATTCAATATCTCTACAAGTCCGTCAAGTGCAACCATTGATTCCGGCCTGAGTTCCCAGCTGGCAAAATCATAAAGTATATTCGGCAATTCGATAGGCTTCTCAAAAGACTGGATATCAATAGTAATTGTAAAATCCCTGCTACGATCAAGTCCCCGTGTTGTCACACCTCTCTTATCAGTCAGGTACCCCTCCATGGAGGCCAGAAAAACATAGTCCACATTAGGCCTTAGCATAAACCGGAACAGTCCGTCATCCCCGGTATCCACATCAAGTATTGTTCCGTCGCTTCCGACCATTTTCACAGTAGATCCGGATATATACTCCTCCGTGTCAACATCCCTGACCCTGCCCTCAACATTGAAGAGTAAGGGCGGAAGATAAAAGGAATAGATATTGTCGATACTTCGCCTGTTACGATTAGAAGTAAAAAAACCGCGTTCTGTCTCTTTTTCAAATGTTATACCAAAATCATCGGCCGGCGAATTTAACGGATAACCCATATTCTCGACATTCCATCCCCCTTCAATTGTTTGTGTTGCCTTAAAGATATCCAGCCCGCCCATGCCCGGATGACCATTGGACGCAAAATAGAGAGTGCCGTCGGGGTGCACATACGGAAACACCTCGTCACCGGCAGTGTTTATTGCGGGACCAAGATTCACAGGCTCACCCCAGGAACCGTTAGGGTTTGCACGTGTTACTTTCCAGATATCTTTTCCGCCAACACCACCGGGCATGTCAGATACAAAATAAAGCGTCAGTTCATCGGGTGAGATTGCAGGATGAGCCGCTACCAGGGTATCTGGAGCAAGGTCCAGAGGTTGTGGCCTTCCCCAGCTATTGCCGGTTTTTGTGCTCTGAAGTATCTGACAGCCGTTGTCCCTTCTCCTGAGAGCAGGGCAGCTGGTAAAATACATTACGGTGAAATCACTGTTCAGCGATGGTGTACCCTCTTCGAAATCGGTATTGATAACATCCAGCGCCGAAGGAGAACTCCATCTGCCCTGCCTGTCTTTGCGTGATTCAAAAATATTGGAAAAATATTCCCCTGTTGCACCGTGTGTGTTTCTCCCTCCATTTCTCCTGGATGAGGTGAAGTAGACCAGTGAATAATCTTCACTGGCCAGGGCCGGCGCATAATCACTCTCACGGGAATTGAAGAAATTAACTTCTGTAATCTCGTAAGGAGATGGATTTTCCATCCATTGCATCGCCATCTGCGATGATTTGATTCCAATCTCTCCTCTCGGGTCATCCGGTACCAGGTCCTGGTAAATCCTGAATTGCTCAATGGCCTCTTCATATTTCTCATTCATCTTCAGGGCCTCTCCGTAGTACCAGTATACTTCAGGGTTATTGTAATTCCGGTTGACCGCACGCCTGAACCATCCCTCGGTTTGCCTTATATCCGAAACCTTCATATAACATTTTGCTATCAGGAAAATAATTTCAGTACGCAACTCCATATCACTAACAGCCGAATATGCATCCTTGTACAGGTCAATTGCCTCAAAATATTCACCGGCTGAATAGGCACGTTCTGCCCTTTCAAGCCGCCTGGATTGGCCGTTAAGTTCAGAAACAAAAAATAGTCCTATAAACAGAATTACAAGGGTGGAATAGATCCTCATCTCAAGAAGTATAATTTTTGTACAATGTAAAAGTAGAAATTTTTAATTCAAAAAAAAACTAAATACATCATCCATAACCTGCAATAAATAAACCTGGTAGGTCATTATGGCAGCCAGCCGGCAAAAAGTTAAACTTTTCAGCCATTGATATTCCTTCTAAAAAAAGCCGGGACAAAATATTGTCCCGGCTCAGCAAACATATGAAAAAAACCAACCTAACCTACTGTATTATCTGATAAAAAGCAATTCACGGTATTTCGGCAAAGGCCACATCTCATCATCAACAATCATCTCAAGGTGATCAATCTGATACCTTATCTCTTCCAGGTATGGCTTCACCTTTGAGGAATACTCCTTTGCCTTTTTATCAACCTCCTCAATTACATTTGCCTTTCTCCTTTCATCTATCATATTATTTACCTTGATATTGACCATTGCAGTCCTGCCGGATATCTCCTTAATTGATTCAAGTTGTGTTCCTGCAAGCTTTTCAAAATCGGCCGATGAAAACAACTCCTTCAGTCCCCTGACATTTTTAATCAATACATTCTGGTAACCGTAAACTGTTGGTAATATATGATTGATTGCCAGGTCTCCCAGCACACGTGCCTCGATCTGGAGTTTTTTGGTATATTTTTCCATATCAATCTCAAGCCTGGCATCAAGCTCACGGTGCGTGAATACCTTCATCTCTGAAAAAACATCGGCAGATTCTTTGGAAACCATAGCTGTCAACGCTTCCAGAACATCACTCACATTGGTGAGCCCTCTTTTTTCAGCCTCTTTCTTCCATTCATCAGAATAGTTATTCCCGTCAAATCTCACTTTTTTTGAAGCCAGGATAAAAATCTTGATGACCTGGAATATTGCCTCATCCTTTTTAACACCTTTTTCTATAAGCTTATCCACCTCTCTCTTGAACTCCTTCAGTTGTTTTGCAACTATTGTATTGAGCGCTATCATTGGAGAGGCTACATTGGTCGATGAACCTACTGCCCTGAATTCGAACCGGTTGCCGGTGAAGGCGAACGGGGAAGTTCTGTTCCTGTCGGTATTGTCAGGCATAATTTCAGGGATCTTTCCAACGTCAAGCTTTAGTTCAGTCTTTTCGTCGGGAGTCATCTTTTTGCCTGAAACGCGGGTTTCGATCTCATCCAGAATCTTATTCATCTCCTCTCCCAGGAACACCGACATAATTGCAGGAGGCGCCTCAGAGGCACCCAGCCTGTGCTCATTACCCAGAGATACAATGCTTGACCTGAGCAGGTCCTGGTATTCAAATACACCCCTGATAACAGAAACGAAAAATGAGAGAAACAGCATATTTGTTTTCGGAGTTTTACCCGGAGAAAAAAGATTAACACCAGTATCAGTAATAAGCGACCAGTTGCAGTGTTTTCCCGATCCGTTCACATCCTTGTAGGGTTTTTCATGAAACAGCACTTTGAAATGATGTTTTTTTGCCACCTTTTTCATAATAGTCATAAGCAACTGGTTGTGGTCAGTTGCAAGGTTAGCCTCTTCAAAAACGGGGGCACATTCATACTGATTCGGTGCAACTTCATTATGACGTGTTTTGATAGGGATTCCAAGTTTATAAGCTTCAATCTCGAATTCACGCATAAAGGCTGCAACCCTCATCGGAATATACCCGAAATAGTGATCGGACAGCTGCTGATCCTTGGCAGAAGAATGCCCCATAAGTGTACGATCGGTAAGTTTCAGATCAGGCCTGGCATTAAAAAGAGCATCATCCACCAGAAAATATTCCTGTTCACACCCAAGCCCGACAATCACCTTCGTGACATTTTTATCAAAGTAGTTACAGAGGTCAACTGCTGCCTTATCAACAGCCTCGATCGATTTGAGCAGAGGTGTCTTGTAATCAAGTGAATCTCCCTTGAAAGAAACGTAAACAGAGGGGATACTCAGGGTATTGCCATAGACAAAAGCAGGTGAAGAAGGATCCCATGCAGTATAACCGCGGGCTTCAAAAGTATTTCTCATACCCCCGCTGGGAAGGCTTGAGGCATCAGGCTCCTGCTGCACCAGTTTGCCACCGTCAAAATTCTCAATAACGGAAGTATCTTCAGCTGGCTCAAAAAAAGCATCATGCTTTTCTGCTGTTGCTCCGGTAAGGGGATGAAACCAGTGAGTGTAGTGTGTAGCACCCCTGTCAACAGCCCAGGCTTTCATACCTGATGCAATCTGGTTCGCTACCTTTCTGTCAACCTTTTTCCCCTTATCAATTGCTTCCATTACACTATTAAAGGCTTCCTGCGATAAATATTCCTGCATTTTCTTCTTATTGAAGACATTTATCGCATAATATTCAGAAGTCTTTGCTGAAGGAGCATTGACCTCTAATGGTTCCCTTGATACAGCTTTATCAACTGCCTTGAAACGGAGTTTACCCATGGTTTTAAAATTTTTTAGTTATTATTCATATTAATATGGAGCAAAAATACATTTTTATTACTTTACCCCCAAATATTTAGACATATTTATTAATTTTTTTTACTTTTTTATTATTTACCCCCTATTTTTTAGGGTTTTTAAAATACATGTTGCATATTTCATCTGCCAGTCCGATAATTTTCTCAAACCAGAACAATGACAGGCAGGCATCTATAAAAATGCTGTCATACCATCTCACTGCTAAAAAAATGCCGACACCCGTATTACGGGGCCGGCATTATGGTTCAGACACTGACTTTAAAGACGGACTCTAATTACATCATCTCCTGTGCATAATATTTATAAAACAGGGGTATCGTCTCAATCCCTTTATAGAAGTTCCATAGAGGAAAGTTCTCATTTGGCGAATGGATGGCATCACTCTCCAATCCAAATCCCATCAGAATTGATTTAACACCCAGCACATTCTCAAACAGGCTAATTATTGGAATACTGCCACCGCTGCGAAACGGAACCGGCTTCTTTCCGAATGTATCTTCATATGCCTTGCTTGCGGCCCTGTATGCCGGGTGGTCTACAGGGGAGACATAACCTTCACCACCATGAAGCACCCTTGCCGAAACCTTTACCCCGGCAGGAGCAATCGATTCAAAATGCTTTATGAAAAGCTCATCAATTTTTTTCGAATACTGATTTGGTACAAGTCTCATTGAGATCTTTGCAAATGCTTTAGAGGGAAGTATCGTCTTTGCTCCTTCACCGGTATAACCTCCCCAGATTCCGTTAACATCGAGTGAGGGTCTGATGCCGGTTCGCTCCATAGTTGAATATCCGGATTCGCCGTCCAGTTCATCAACATCAATCTCCTTTTTGTATTTTTCTATATCGAAAGGTGCTTTTGCCATCTCTTCACGCTCCTGCGGGCTCACCTCTATTACATCATCATAAAATCCGGGAATAGTGATCCTGTTTTTTTCGTCAGTCAGCGAAGCAATCATCCTGGCAAGAATATTTACAGGGTTTGCCACAGCACCTCCGTAAAGCCCTGAATGAAGATCGCGGTTGGGACCGGTTACCTCAACTTCCATATAACTCAGTCCCCGTAATCCGGTTGTAATTGAAGGTGTATCCCTGCCTATCATGCTGGTATCGGATACAAGTATCACATCACACTTCAGCATTTCTGCATTTGCCTCACAAAACCTGCCAAGATTAGGTGAGCCAATTTCCTCTTCACCCTCAATCATGAATTTCACATTACACGGCAGGGTGCCTTTACTCATCAAATACTCGAATGCCTTTACATGCATAAAAAGCTGGCCTTTATCATCATCTGCACCCCTGCCCCATATCTTCCCATCACGAATTTCCGGCTCAAATGGCGGTGATTTCCACAGATCCAGAGGCTCTGCAGGCTGAACATCGTAATGCCCGTAAACCATTACAACCGGAAGTGCAGGATCAATAATCTTCTCGGCAAAGACAACCGGATGACCATCAGTAGGAAACACCCCGGCCTTGTCTGCGCCGGCATCTGTAAGCGACTTTTTGATATATTCCGTAGCCTTCCGCATGTCGGGTTTGTGTTCCGATTTTGAGCTTACCGAAGGGATCCGTATCAGTCCGAATAACTCCTCCAGGAACCGTTCCTTATTCTCTTCGATATAACTATTGATCTCTTCCATAATTATTTTTAATTTATGATTATCAGGTTTCAACTGCTAATTACTGTCTTTCCATTACATTATAATGTCAGCCCTCGCCTGTAAATGAGCTGGCTGCAATTTCAAGTTCCCCGTAAAATGTCTTTCCGAACCTGCGTACTATTGATTCCCGGCAAAAAACATAAACCGGAACATTGAGTTTTACGCCGTTTGCAATGGCCGGTTTGCATATCGGCCACCTGTCATAATTGACTGCGGTGAAATTTTCGTACTCTTTAACTCGAACGGGATAGAGATGACATGAAACAGGTTTACGGAATCCTATTTTGCCTTCTGACCAGGCCATTTCAATTGCACATCTTGCAATTCCTTCTTCAAAAACAGCATACACACACTCCTTCTGATTCAAAAGAGGCGTAACAGGCTCATCATCACTCTCATCAATAACATGAGTCCCCTGAATATCAATGGCCTCAATAGCTTCAGCACGCAGATAGCCCATTATAGCGGGAAAGATCTCTTTGAGGACAGGAATTTCCTCCGCCAGAAGAGGTGCGCCTGCATCACCCTGCACACAACATGCCCCTTTGCATTTGTCAAGATCACAGACAAATTTCTCTTCCAGCAGGGCAAGACCGGTAATCTTGTCATTTATCTGCAGCATTCCGCTCATCTTACAAGAACTTTGCCGGTCATCTCCTCTGATGCCTGTATACCCATCATATGAAGAAGTGTTGGTGCAACATCTGCAAGAATACCCTCTTCAACCTCTTTAAACCGGTCGGACACCAGAATGCAGGGAACAGGATTAAGAGAATGGGCGGTGTTGACTGAGCCATCGGGGTTAAGTGCATAATCGGCATTACCATGGTCGGCAATTATCATACATTCATAACCGTTTTCCCTGACTGCATCAACCACTTTGCCAACACAGGCATCAACGGTCTCTACTGCCTTTCTGATGGCATCATATACTCCGGAATGACCTACCATATCACAATTTGCAAAATTGAGGCAAATAAAATCGTAAGTTTGATCATTGAGCTCCTTTACAACGGCATTGGTAACCTCCAACGCACTCATCTCAGGTTTAAGATCATAAGTTGCCACTTTGGGCGAAGGCACCATTATACGGCTTTCCTTGTCGAACTCCTCTTCACGCCCCCCGGAGAAGAAAAATGTTACATGCCCGTATTTTTCTGTTTCCGCAATCCTCAGCTGCTTTTTCCCGGCTTTGGAAACCAGCTCTCCCATCGTATTGACAAGGTTATCTTTGTCGTAAAGGATCTTTACCCCTTTAAAAGTATCATCATACCTTGTCATTGTGACATAATGCAACGGCATGGTCTTCATATCATGTTCCGGAAAATCTTTCTGGGTCAGGGCAATAGTCATTTCCCTGAGTCTGTCGGTTCGGAAATTAAAACAGATCACAACATCCCCGGGCCGGATCTTGCCAACCGGTTCACCGGATCCGTCAACCATTACAACAGGTTTGATGAATTCATCCGTCACCTTTTCATCATAGGATTTTTTTATTTCAGCCAGTAAATCTCCTGTCTTGTGCCCCTTTCCATGAACAAGCAGGTCGTACGCAATTTTAACCCGCTCCCAGCGCTTGTCCCTGTCCATTGAATAATAACGGCCAACAAGTGACGCTATCTTACCGTTGGAGTTATCAAGATGGTCCTGCAGATTCTTTATAAAACCATATCCGCTTTGTGGATCTGTATCGCGACCGTCAGTAAAAGCATGCACATAAACATCCTTAAGTCCGTAATCTTTTGTGATATCACATAATTTATACAGATGCCTGTCTGATGAATGAACCCCTCCGTCACTAACAAGTCCCAGAAAATGAACCGCCTTTTCATTGTCCCTGGCATACTCCATCGCCTCTTTCAAAACAGGATTGGCTGAAATGCTGTTGTCCTTTATGGCAAGATTGATTTTAACCAGGTCCTGGTAAACTTTCCTCCCGGCACCGATATTCAGATGCCCTACTTCTGAATTACCCATCTGCCCTTCCGGCAAACCCACATTCTCACCGGAGGCCATAAGTCTTGAACCGGGGTATTCTTTTGTCAACCTGTCCATTACTGGAGTATTTGATTTGTATATCAGGTCAGATTCGCTCTTGTCGCCTATACCCCATCCGTCAAGTATCATTAGTATAGCTTTCTTATTCTTCATAGTTATTTTTGTTTTGGCTTATTTAAAATATCCTGCAAAATTATTCTTTTTCGCGCAAGGAAAAAACCGGTTAGTCAAATTAATTACCTAACCAGATTAATTCATAAACTTAGAAATACCCTTGATCCTTTCAACTTTGCAGACAAAATTTTTTTTCACCATAGAGACACCAGGATGCAGAATTACATCATTATGTGAATAATAATTAATTATTAAGGCTAATAGCTTTACTCTGTGATCCGGTTTTGATATTTTTACCAGGCTTGCCTGGAGGAGGCAAACAGTAATGCAAAGCGGCACAGTTAAACAAACCGGCCCGTATAAAATACAATCTTAATGAAAAAAAACATATACCCTGATATAGAACAGCTGCACGATCCCGGAAAATACCGGCTGATTAAAACCCTGAATCACTCAGAAGTCGTTCAGTTTGTAGTCCAGCAGTTAAACCATTTAAGATGGCCGGTGCTGCTTTTTTATATTTTTACAGCCGGCCTGCTGTCACTGATAATGACCCTAAGCATATATAACTATTTCAATCAGATCATCACATGGGGTACCTGGTCACTGTACCTGCTTTTCGGTATACTGGCAGGGATGATCGTGGTAATACCTTTTCATGAGGGGTTGCACGGACTGGCTTACAGGCTGGCCGGGGCAAAAAAAGTAAAGTACGGAATGGATCTTAAACAAATGTTGTTTTATGCTAGTGCTCCTGGATTTGTTGCTAACAAGAAAGCTTTTCTGATAGTGGCACTTTCCCCGTTTCTTATAATAAACCTCTGTTTTTCAGCTGGTATTGTTTTTGGCCCCCCCCCGGTGAAATGGGCCTCCCTTGTGGCTCTGTTTGTTCACAGTACAATGTGCATAGGTGATTTTGCCATGGCTAATTTCTTTGCAGCATATACGGGAAAAGAAGTTTATACTTATGATGAAGAAAAATCTCAGACAAGCTATTTCTACATTGAAACATAAGAATTGAGATGGCAGATAATTGCCCGGCAGGACTAAAGCCAACCTTACATAGTCTGTCTGAACACTAACAGTATACAAGGATTGTTGAAAAGCTTACTGATATTGCACGGAAAGGAACGATTTTCCGTTATTTAAATAGGAATTTATCGGTTATTTTTGTTAAAGAAAGTTAGTCTATAAAGTCAGTGTCTGGATTATATTGTTCGGATGCAAGGCTTGCGAAGTCAAAAAAAAAATGATAAATCATCTTAAACCGGTGGCAGGAAATCATATATATGCTATTGTCTTACTTTTGCTGGTGATCATTTCCTCCTGCAGGGAAGTTTATTATCACGATACCCGCCATCTTGAAGATGTTATCATTGTAGAAGGACTGGTTTCCGATCTTGAAGGCCCTCATCATATTAAATTGTCATATTCAGAGGTATTCAGTGAAGATGAGGAAAATACTCCCGGGGAAGCTTATCCTTTGCCGGGAATCAGGCCGGTTGAGCTGACAGGTGCAACGGTAAATGTTACTGATAATCACGGAAAAATATTTCCGTTCACTGAAGAATCCCCCGGTCATTACTATTCCGACAGCACTTTCAGTGGAGTACGGGGTGACAGCTATACATTAATTATAGAAACCCCTGACGGGGAAAAATACGAATCGTCACCTCAGAAGTTACCCGAACCTGTACGAACAGACACACTGGTTTATACAGATGCCATAAGAGAGACGTTATTACCAACATATTACGGAAGACTGATAAGGTTCAGGACCGCGGGAAGGGAGATCTTCTCCGATATTAAAGTAACTGATGAATACCCGGCAATGTACCGTATTATCTCGCGACTACTGGTGTTATATGATGTTCAGCGGGAGGAGGTAAACGAGTTCAGGTGGAAACACATACCGGTTTCTGATATGATAAATATTAACAGTCTCATACGGCAATCAGAAAACGGACTTATAAAAAACCATGAGATCGGATTTTTCCCAACCAGAGCTTCATCACTTGGTATATTTGAAGATCTGGGTGAGACAATAGTCAGACAATTCGTATTGATAAGTTATTCAAGCCTTAATATGGATGGCTGGAACTTTTATTCTGCTGCAGAAGATCAGATAAACAGGGAGGACAGGATTTTTGACCCTGCTTCAAAACAGCTTCCTTCAAATATTTATTGCGTAACTGATCCGGGCAGGCTGGCAATTGGGTTGTTTGAAGTGTCTGCCATAACCAATGAGACCTGGTTGATAATTGAGTATCCGTGGGTTGATTTTATCCGGTTTATGAAGGTAAGGGATCTGCATCACATTCCGGACCGCGGATCGGGAGTATACGGGATTGACAATCTGCCCGATTTTTTCTTCCAGCTGGAACCCGGTTAACAGGATGTTTTGTGAATTCGTGATGTAAGGCTGTCATGGTGAGAGAATTTATGCATACAAATTGTTATAAATTCTTGCCTGAGAGAATGTTAAAAAGTTAACATAAATATTGCTCAAGGCCTTGTTATTGCCTGAGATTTGCAATATGGCCCCCGCAAGTAATTTGGAGAAACATATGGTTATCCTCAAAAAAGCCCTGTTTATGCTATTCCTGTTAGCCTTCATGCCTGTGGCTTACGGGCAGAACACCGGTAGCCAGGATACGGGATCCGGAGGTATAACCCGGGTTATCAGGGAACTTGAGAACAGACATTCCACCAGGATCTTTTTCAGGGAAGAGTGGATTGAAAAAAATTACCCAGATTCAAAACTTTCGTCCCTTCCCCTCCGGGAAGCTGTGAACGTGATTGCAAAAGAGAACAACCTCCGGGTTTCGTATATAGACGAGTATATCGTCCTTACCCCGGAAGAAGCAACAGTTCAGTCCCTGATATCTGCAGATGAAAGCAGGATAACAGTCGGCAATCCCCTCGAATACGGTCGTTACCGTGTTGCAGAGTTTACAGGCCGGATAACCGACGGACAAACCGGAGAGTCGCTACCCGGCTCGGTAGTTGTAAGTGAAACGACAGGTACGGGTATATCTGCAGGAACAAACGGCGAATTCTCAATAACACTTCCCGTGGGGCAACACAGGCTAAGTATAAGCTTCGTGGGTTATGAAACTGCTACAAGAAGGCTAAACCTGGTTGGACCGGGATCTCATGATTTTCAACTTTTTGAGGAAAGCATGGTTCTTGATGAGGTAACCATCTATGCAAGAAGAGCCGAGGAGAACATTACCCGCACAAGGATGTCGGTAATCAGTCTTGACCAGGAAAGCCTGAGGAAACTTCCCGGCTCTGTTGGCGATCAGGATATCATCAGAAGCATGAGCCTTCTGCCGGGAATACAATCGGTCGGAGAATTTGGCACAGGGTTTCACGTAAGGGGTGGCGGGGCAGACCAGAATCTTGTCCTGCTGGAAGAGGTTCCCCTTTTCAACTCATCGCACCTGTTTGGCCTTACATCGGTAGTCAATCCCGATATGGTTACAGGCGTCACAATGACCAAAGCCGGCATCCCTGCCAGGTATGGTGAAAGGGCATCATCGGTTATGGAAATCAGGATAAGACCGGAGGAGATAGAACAGACGAGTATCACAGGAGGGATTGGTCTTCTGAACAGCAGGATCCATTTCAAAACACCCGTTTTTACCGACAAGATCCTTTTCTCCTCAGGGGGACGTTTTTCATACTCTGACTGGCTGCTGAGAAGAATGCCTGACCTTGACCTGATGAACAGCTCAGCCGGATTCCATGATCTTACGGGCACCCTGGCCATTTCACCCGTATCCGGCAGAACCCTGACCTTTTTCGGGTATTCCAGCTATGATAAGTTCTCCTTCGCGGGAAACACCGATTACAGCTATGGCAACACACTGGGTTCGGTCAGGTTTAACTCCACTGCCGGCGAGAAGTTCTCTTTCAGTATTACCGGCGGCTACAGTCATTACGATTACCAGGTTATCGATAATGTTGAACAAAATCCCTTTGAAGCCTACAGGATCAACTCTTCGGTAACCTACCAGAGCCTTAAAAGTAATTTTATGTATTTCCCCGGTCCCGATCATAATATTGAATTTGGTTTTAATGCAATTCATTACGGAATAGATCCCGGCAGGATAGTACCGGCTGCAGAAGAGTCGGATATTGTTCCGGCAATTGTAAACAAGGAGCAGGCAGCGGAGCTGGCAGTTTACCTGAGTGATAACTTCACCATAACCCCATCTGTCAGTATAGAGGCGGGACTACGCTATTCACACTTTTTAAATCTTGGTAATTCGGAAGTGAACATATACCGGCGGGGAAGTCCCCGCACCCCAGGCAATATTACAGACACACTTTATTTTGGTGAAAATGAGATTGTACAGAGGTACGGGGGCTTTGAACCGAGGATTGGAGTGAGATACAGTTTTAACGATGAAAGTTCGGTAAAGGCCAGTTACACCAGGGTGAACCAGTATATAAACCTGGTTTCCAACACCTCGGTAATGTCACCTTCGGATGTATGGAAACTAAGTGATGCTCATTTGAAGCCATTGACCAGCGACCAGTACGCACTGGGTTATTTCAGAAATTTCAGGAACAACACTATTGAAGCCTCGGTTGAAGCATATTACAAGCAACTCAGAAATGTGATTGAGTATAAAGAGGGTGCAAGAATAATGATGAACCAGGCCATTGAAACAGATCTCGTCAATGCAGAAGGTTATAATTACGGAATTGAGCTATATGCAAGAAAAAATTCCGGGAGACTGACCGGCTGGGCCAGCTATACCTTCTCATCATCAATGAGAAGGTCAAAAGCCCGGTTTAATGATGATATGATAAACGACAATAACTATTTCCCGTCTAATTACGACAAACCACATGACCTGACATTAAATACCAACTACCATATTTCAAGAAGATGGATCCTTGGCGGCACATTCGCCTATAGTACCGGAAGGCCGGTTACACTTCCGGAGCTCTATTTTTATCATGACGATATAGGACTGGTTTACTATTCCGACAGGAACCGCTACAGACTTCCCGATTATCACCGCCTGGATATTTCAATTACAATGAGGGAGAATCTGCGGACCGACAGGAGGGGAAAGGGACACTGGACATTTTCAATAATAAATGTCTATTCCAGAAAAAATGCCTATTCGGTATTCTATGAAAAATCGCCATACAGAACAAGACGCGAAGATATGTTCAATCTTTATAAGCTTTATATAATAGGACGTCCGCTGCCAACACTGACATATAATTTCACTTTCTGAGCATGACAGGAACCGGCCCAAAAATATTACTAACAAGATTATAATTTTTTATATACCGATCAGAGAAATGCACCGGCAAACAAATAAGACACCATTAAAAATAATCTCAGGCATTATCGCAATTATTATGATTATGTTCCTGCAGGAAGCTTTATGTGCACAAAACCAGTACTCCAGGTCAGCCGCAAGTCCTTCTGAAGCTAATATTTTTATGAGCACAGACAGGGACGTTTATATTGCCGGAGAGGTATTATACTTCTCGATCAAAATAAGAAGTAGTGCAGTCAGCCAGTTTACCGGGAATATAGTATTTACAGGTCTCAGGAACCGGGAAAATACAACAATCAACAGTGGTATAGTCCGGTTCCGCGGGAACCGGACTCACGGAAGTCTCCACCTGCCTGATACCCTCTCCACAGGATTCTATGAGATATTCAGCTTTGCAGGGGAGACGAGGAATGCGGGCGGGGATGATCTTGCCGGCAAAATCATTTTTGTTGCAAACAGGTTTGACCGTGAGCTTGACAATCTTGATGCCGCACGTCAGAACAGCGGAGATGCTCCTGATCTGCTCACCTCAATGAGCGTAAACGATCAAACACCGCAAACATCTTCGTTATTAAGACTGGTTAGCAAAAGCACCCGTTACGGAACAAGAGAAAAGGTGACGATTGAAATAGAAACCACAGAAGCTGTAAGATATCCATGCAGGCTGGCCATGTCAGTAGTTCAAAAAAACTCAGTTCTTCAGGGTTATAATGAATCAACCATTACCTTTCCCGGAGGCGGTGTTCAGGGGGGCCGGTCAGTCGCAACTGAACGTTTGGCAGATGAAAATGGAGGGTTGTACATCTCGGGAACGGTGACAAGCAGAGCCGGAGGGAATCCCGTTGCCGGTGCCAAAATATTCCTGTCCAGGTCGGATGACCTTATCTACCTGCTGCATAGCAGGACACTTGAGGACGGATCGTTTTATTTCAGACTGGACGATTTTCCAATAAGGGGCAGCCTCCTTATAAGCATGAAAGATCCTGAGGTCCACAGGAACAGTTTAATCAGCCTTTACGACAAGTTTTATGTTGAAGAACCATTTGTCCATCCGGTTGCATTTGATGCGTCAAAACTTAAGGATCATCTTCTGAAAAGCCAGGAGATCGTCGGAGTTAACAAAATGTTTGATATCTCCCTTCACAGATCACAGGGTGAAATACAGTCCTGGCGAATTCAGCGTCCGCTTATAGTAACGCGTCCCTACCTCACGGTTGACCTGGATAACTACCTTCCGCTCAACGATCTTCCCGACATTGTAACAGAGATCATACCAGTTTGGAGAATACGTGAAAGAGGCGGCGAAACAGTCTCCAGGCTGGTTGACACCCAGAGAGGACATGTATTTGATAATCCGCCGGCCATGTTTCTTAACGGGATATATATCAGTGATATTGAAACCTTAATGGACATGGGTTCAGATGTCCTGCAAAAAATAGATGTATTTAACTACCCTGTACGATATGGCAACAGTGAGTTCCCGGGAGTGGTTTCGTTGTACAGCCGGGAGGGAATTGAATTGAACATTTCTGACTTCGAACTGCATATCGAAACAGAAGTTCCACAAATTATTCCGTTATCTTACTACAATCCGCCGGTTTACGCAACAGAAACAGATAGTTCCGACCCCGATTTCCGGCAACTTCTTTTCTGGGATCCATCAATAACAATAAATGATGGGCAGTCGGTAATAATTGAGTTTTATACCGGCGACCTCAAAGGTGATTACATTGTAAAAGCCGAAGGAATTACAGCCGATGGCACCACTATATACGAACAGATTATAATAACTGTGCAATAACAGAACCGGAAGGCAGTCCGGTGGGACTGCATGCAAGGAGCCGGCATGAGGAGGTGGATTCAATTCCGGGTACAAAAAAAGGCAGTCTTTTCGACTGCCTTCGGGTGGTGCCACCTGGAATTGAACCAGGGACACACGGATTTTCAGTCCGTTGCTCTACCAACTGAGCTATGGCACCTTGAATAAAGGACTGCAAATCTATCAAAAAAAAACATTCTACAAAATGATTTTAGTATCTAATTCTCTTTTTTTCTAAACTTATTTTGGGTTAGATTATCTTTGTCCGGATAAGGTTTGTAAATTTACGCCCGATTATGTTTTATACTCATACATTTAACAACGGAATAAGGATCATTCATCACAAGGTGCCTTCACAGGTAGCTCATTGCGGACTATATATCAATGCCGGCTCCCGGGATGAGAAACCCGGTGAGCATGGTATGGCACATTTCATTGAGCACCTGGTTTTCAAGGGAACTGTCAAGAGAAGGGCGCATCACATTATTAACAGGCTGGAAACAGTTGGCGGGGAGATCAATGCCTATACAAGTAAGGAAGAGACCTGCATTTACTCCTCCTTTATGAAGGAAGATCTGGAACGTTCACTTGAACTTATTACCGACATGACCTTTCAGTCGGTTTTTCCCGAAAAGGAACTGGCCAGGGAGAAACAGGTAATTATTGATGAGATAATCTCATACAGGGACAGCCCCTCGGAACTGATATTTGACGATTTTGAAGAGCTTGTATTTGATGGCGACCCCTTAGGCAGGAATATTCTTGGCACCCCGAAAAATCTCAAAAAGTTCGATCGTGAAGATATCCTCAGATTTATTGCCAGCAACTATAAAACAGACCAGATGGTATTCAGCTCGGTTGGCAACCTGGAGTTCAGCAAGGTACTTAAATACGCTGAAAAACACCTTGCCCGTCAGTCTCCAAACCTCTCATCAGCCAAACGGAACGGACATATAACTTATAAACCTGCAACAAAGGCAGTAAGAAAACGCACTCACCAGACCCATTGTATTATAGGAAATCTTTCATTCGATCTGCATGATAAACGCAGAATGGCTATGGCCCTGCTTAATAATATCCTGGGAGGACCCGGCATGAGCTCACGTCTGAATCTTGCACTCAGGGAAAGGACCGGGTATGCCTATAATGTCGAGTCGCATTTTACCGCCTATTCAAATACGGGCATTTTTACAGTCTATTTCGGTACTGAACGGGATAAGCTGAACAAATGCCGTGCACTTGTGCTGAGAGAATTTGAATCACTCATGAAAAACCGTCTGAGCGCCATCCAGTTAAAGAGGGCCAAAAGGCAGTTGAGGGGACAACTTACAATTGGATGGGAAAACAAGGAAAGCCTTATGTTGTCAATCGGTAAGAGTTATATGCACTTCAACAGGGTTGACAGAGTGGAGGAAATTCATGAGAAAATTGAGAATATAACTGCCGGTCAGTTAATGGAGATTGCAAATATTGTTCTCAATCCCGATTCACTTTCTGAGCTGACATACATATAAATATTCTGAGCTGATATACATATAAATATTCTGTGCTGAAATACATATAAATATTCTGAGCTGATATACATATAAATATTCTGTGCTGAAATACATATAAATATTCTGAGCTGACATACATATAAATATTCTGAGCTGATATACATATAATATATATTATATTGTAATTATGGAGTCTCTGAACGAAAGAGAAAATTACATTTTAACCAGCTGCACTCCCGAAGACCCGCTACTGGCAGAACTCAAAAGACAAACATATATCAGGGTGCTGAACCCGAAAATGATTTCCGGCCATTACCAGGGTAAATTCCTGGAGATGATCAGCTATATGATAAGGCCTGCTATGGCACTTGAAATAGGAACTTTTACGGGTTATTCAGCCATCTGTATGGGTCGGGGACTAGCTGACGGGGGAATACTTCACACTATTGACATAAATGACGAGATCAGGGATCTTGCCTCCGGCTATATCGGCAGAGCCGGACTGGAGAAAAGGATCAGGATGCATACGGGTGATGCACTTAAAATAATCCCCGCACTGGAGGGACCTTTCGATCTTGTTTTTATCGATGGTGAAAAATCTGAATACAGGGAATACTATAACCTTGTGCTGACGAAGGTAAAAAAAGGTGGATTTATTTTAGCAGATAACGTACTGTGGGATAACAAAGTCTGGAATCCGGAATATTTCGATGATCAGGATACCAGCCACATAAGGAGTTTTAATGAAATGATCTGCAACGACAACCGGGTTGAAAATTTCCTGTTGCCAATAAGAGACGGACTGATGATAGTGCGAAAAAAATAGAGTATTCCCGCCTTTTATTATTTAAAAGAACTTTTTTTTGTTTTATTTGTTTATTGGATAGTCTTCACATTATGACCTGGAGCCTGTATCTTATAATCCTTTGTAACCAAACAGATACCGGCGTAAATTAATTGCAGCAGGCAAATAGTTCAAAACGGACCTGTACAATAAACTAAAACAAACCATAAACAAAAAACAATGGCAAGTTATTCAATAAAAGATCTGGAGGAACTCTCAGGAATCAAGGCTCACACAATCAGAATCTGGGAAAAACGTTACGGAGTAGTCGTTCCGGAACGAACGAATACTAATATCCGTCTCTACAGTGACGAAGACCTCAAGAAACTGCTCAATATTTCTATACTGAATAAACACGGCCTGAAAATCTCGCACCTCTCCAGGTTAAGCCAGGACGACCTTAAAGAAAAAGTAATTCATATTTCAAGAGAGACCACCAATACCGGTATACAGATAGAGAATCTTATTATATCAATGCTTGATCTTGATGAATGGAAGTTTGACAAGATCCTTTCTGATTCGATAATAAAAATAGGATTTGAAGAAACACTGGTCAGTCTTATGCATCCTTTTTTCGAAAAAATAGGACTTCTCTGGCAGACAGGATCAATTAATCCGGCCCAGGAGCATTTCGTATCAAATCTCATGAGACAAAAACTTATCGTTGCCATAGACGGCCAGGCACCGGTTCAAAGAGACAACCAGGTTAATTTCATTCTGTTTCTTCATGAAAATGAGCTTCATGAACTCGGTTTGCTCTTTTACTCCTACCTGCTTAAGAAACATGGCATAAAGGTTATTTATCTGGGACAAGCGGTGCCGTTTCAGGATCTGAAGAAGATAATAAATATCCAGAAAGCAGATTATTTTCTCACATCCTTTACTACCGGGATAACTGAGAAGGACCTTAAAAGTTATCTTATCCGCATGTCAGACACATTTCCTGAACAAACCATATATTATACGGGTTACCAGATATCAAAGATAAATGGTTCATTGCCCGGCAATCTTATCAAAATTGAATCTGTAAAGCATTTTCAGGATATAATAAAGACTCTGTAAAATTATCCCACCCAGGAAGTTCCTTCAGTTGAAGACTCACCAGGCCTGAAGTTAAACAGACTTAAAAATATTTCGCTCCCTGTCAGCCGACCTGACCCGGGTAAAACCAGGTTCATTTTAGCAGATATAATAATTTCTGCATCTTAAAATGAGCCACCTTTTTTAGATACCAACTGCAAAGTATTTAACCAAATGGTTATTTACTCTAATAACCGGAATGGAATGAAAAGTAAAACGGTTTTCTTTTCATTCTCCACACTTACCGTATTACAGGACATAGAGCCGGATTTAAAGGATCAGGATGTCGGCAATCCTGCTTTTTGTTTATTTTATTCTATCTTTAATTAATCACTTTATTATTTATACTGATTCTATTTTACTACTATGCAATCATTTACAGCTTATTTAACATTTATTTAGACTTTTTCTATTTAAAATATTTGCATATTGTTCGTAAGTGTCGTATATTTGTTAAACAATTACGGACCTAAAATTAAACATCATGACTGCAGTAGAATTCAATCATCAGTTGGTAAACCTCGAGAAAAATCTGGAAAGATTTGCATATAGCCTTACTTCAAATCATGAAGATGCACGTGACCTTGTTCAGGAAACTTTCCTCAAGGCATTAACATATCGTGAACAGTTTACGGACCAGTCAAATTTGAAAGCGTGGACCTTCACTATTTTGAAGAATACCTTCATAAATAATTACAGGAAATCGGTCAAGCAGAATACAACTTTTGACAATACCAAGGATCTTTATTTTCTAAACAAAGCGGAAGAATCGGCAGGATCAAAACCCGATGCTCATATTTCACTTGAAGAGATCAGCAATAAAGTAAAATCCCTTGAAGATGAATTCAGAATTCCTTTTGAAATGCATACTTCCGGATACAAGTATAAAGAAATTGCTGAAGAGATGAATCTGAATATCGGTACGGTAAAGAGTCGTATATTTTTCTCCCGGAAAAAGCTTATGAAATCCCTTGAGGAGTACGAGCCCGGAAAATCATGAACGGGCAACCGGTATAACCAATATTAAGAGTGCTTGTAGTTTCTCCGGAAACTGTCTTTAGAGACAATATCTAATCAGAGTCAGTCTAAAAAGAAGCGTCTGAACCAAAATGTTCGGATTCAAGGCTTGAAAAGTCAAAAAAAATACAAAACCCTGAACTGCAAAGTTCAGGGTTTTATATTTACAATCCCGTCAACTGCCCTGATGAAATGCAGAACAACCTTTGGCAGAAAGAATAATATGAATAATAATTACCAGTAAGGAATAATTATGATGACTCCTCTACTCTCTCAATTCTGAGAAGGTTTATCATCTGAACTCCGTCCCGGGGTTTCAACAGAAAATAGACCATAAAAATACCGTTTTTGGTCTCCAGGTTCCCGATTCCGAACTTTGATTCTTTCCCACCATGATGAAGCAATTCAAATTTCACCGGTGTATTAACAGAAAAAAAATTCCTCAAAATGAGTTCGGCCTGAGATTTGCTGTAAATATCTTCGTTGTCAAGCACAACAAGTTCAACATTATTATTGAAGTGCCGGGCGAGCTCCCTGGAATTTCCCTTATTGAAAGATTCAATTATTCCTTCAGGAATATCGTCTGCCGAAGTCGCGCCTGTTAAAGCAACACAGAAGAAAGCCCAGGTCAATACAATTAAAACACGATTCTTAAGATGCATCTCAAATATGATTATTCAGTAAGTACATTAATTAAATTCTCAGTTGAACGGAGCAGTGCATCATAATAAAGCTTGCATATATTTGCACCTGATATTTTGTACATGATATTTGCAGGTTAGTACAAACCAATTCTATTCAGCAAAAAGTACGCCAATTCAATAAAAAGTAATAATTATTTCCTGAATTAATTGCAATATATATAAAACAACCTGGTTTTTGAAAATATTTACCAAAAAACAACTCCGGAATATGAAGATAGTCCTGCTGTTTACAGGAAAAACTGAAGAAGCATACCTTAACGAGGGAATCGGTATATATATCAAGCGTCTCAAACGCTATGTTCCGGTAGAAATAAGGATTATCGGCGAACCCGGCAAAAAAAAGCAGTCTGCCGGTAAACATAAGATCCGCGAAAGCGGGAAATTATTAATCCCGGCAGGTAACTCATCATACCTGGCACTGCTTGATGAAAAGGGAGAGAAATTCAATTCAGAAGAATTTGCGGCTTTTATTGAACAGGTAATGACACGGGGATACAAAGAGCTTGTTTTTGTTACAGGCGGGGCTTACGGTTTTCCTGACCAAATGCACGTAAAGGCAGACCGCAAAATCTCACTATCTGATATGACATACACGCATCAGATGGTCCGTCTTATCCTGGCAGAACAAATATACAGGGCAATGACAATTATAAGGGGTGAACCATATCATCACTCATAAAATGACATCACTGAATAGTTATTACCATTATAGCACTGTTTATAAACATTATAAACAGTTTTTCACGTTCTACTAATTAGGTTATCTTTAACGATCTGCTTCATTATGGCACAACCTGGTAAAATACTGTATAATTACCGCCTGCTTATAACGGCTCTGGTAATTCTGTTTGCTGCAGCAGTAATCGAAAGAAACATGGAATCTTTGGATTCAAAAAAGATTAATGTATCTCGTTTTCAAAGGGTTCTCGACCAAAAATACACGCAGGTATCAGAAAATCTTGCTGAGATCCTGGAGGTTATTGACAGGGAAGGAATGGAGGGCTTCCTTGATAAACATGCCCGGAATTATTACCATCTTTATGAAGAAAACGGTATTATTATCCTTGGATACCAGGAAGGAGAGCTTAAATTCTGGAACAGCAACATAATTCCATTGCAAATAAATGAAAGCCTGCCGGAGCAGACTGATCCGCTAATTAATCCGGGAAATGGCTGGTATGCTGCAAGCAGTCTCAGGGGCGGCGATTCTATTTTACTGCACGGACTTATCCTGATTAAACACGACTATCTGTTTGAAAATGAATTCCTGGTAAATGAATATCATCCGGATTTCAATCTCTTTCCTGAAGCAGATCTGGTAATTGGACGGGATGGCGAAAGTAGCATTAGGGGTCCTGACGGAGAGGTTATTTTTTCTCTCTCAGAACCCAGTCCCCGGGTCTACAATAAGACATTCGCCTATGTGGCATGTACTTTATATGCCATTTCGGCTCTGCTGGTGCTTATTTTCCTCTACGGAAGCTTTTCAGCTTTCAGGTTCAAAACTATTGCCCTGAAAAATTCATGGTTTGCCGTTACTGCATTATCTCTGCTATTAATCAGGTACCTGATGCTTGAAACAGGTTCCCCCTCAATTTTCGGAACTTTCAGCCTGTTTCAGCCGCAACATTATGCTAAATCAGCCCTTTTCCCTTCATTGGGTGATTTCCTGATAAACTCAGTCTTTATTCTCTTTATCGCCATAAGCTTTTCAGCCCACTTCAGACTTATCGACACTGAAACAAATCCCTGCAGGGCCGGCAGCATCTTGCGGGTAGTTCTGCTGACTCTTCTCCTTGCAGGTTTCATGATGTTTTTCCACTATATGTTCTCAGGTTTGATCTTCAACTCCAATATACAGATGGAGGTCAATAACTTTTTCTATCTTACCAGGCTGAGCTTCATAGCTTACCTGATCCTTTCGATTTTACTGGCTTCACTGATCCTGTTTACCGACAGGGTGGTGTTCATTGCATCAACACTGGTAGAGTTCAGGCTTTTCATCATAATCTTCACGGTTGCTTTTGCAACCGCTACCGGCGTAATGAGCCTGGCAGGCAATACCATAAACATCTATGCAACAATTTTTTTTATAGTACTGACAGGGAGCATGATATGGATAAGATATTTCAGATATCGCTACAAATATTCTTTCCAGGTTTTCCTGGTGCTTCTTGTGTCGGTATTCACACTGGCCTTTATAACAAACCAAAGCAGAAAAAAAGAGAAGGATGTCAGACAACTGCTCGCTGTAAACCTTGCCAACGAAAGAGACCAGGTAGCCGAATTCCTTCTGGAAGAAATGGAAAGGGACCTTAAAGAAGACAGCGTAATTATCTCTACTATCTCATCAAGGTTTTATGATGATTTTGAACTGTTTGACTACCTGGAGAGCACTTATTTCGGGGGCTATTTCAGAAAATATGATCTGCAGATTGCATCATGCGGACCTGATTTCGACCTGTGGCTTGAAGATGTTGATGAGTTTGTCGATTGCTACGACTTTTTTTTCGATATGGTATGGGAAGTAGGGATACCTGTGTCTGCAAACAACAGATTCTATTTTCTTGATAATCTGAATGGCAGGATCAGTTACCTGGGAGAAATTGTTTACGAATTCGATGAATACCCCTGGGAAAAAACTCTCTTCATCTCAATCGACAGCAAGCTGTTGAGCGACCAGCTTGGTTACCCGGAACTGCTGCTGGAAGGAAAATTTTCGAGTAACCCGGTGATGGCGCAATATTCTCATGCCAAATATAACAATAACAAGCTTATTACCAAGTCGGGAACATATTCTTACCCTCTTGAAATGAATTTTGACCGGGTCACGGGTGAAGAATTTTACTTTATTGACAAAGATGGTTATGACCATCTAGTTTACAATATTGACAGTGAGAATGTAATAGTAATGAGCCGGCCCGAAATAACAACCATCGATCTGCTTACCTCATTTTCTTACAATTTTGTTTTTTTCTACCTGCTTTACAGCCTGGCACTTCTGATCTGTAATTATCCTGTCAGAATCAGAAGGTGGCGGATAGATTTCAAAAATAAAATCAAATTTTCAATGATAGGAGTTCTGCTACTTTCACTAATCATAATAGGTGCAGGAACTGTATATTATAATATAAGGCAGTTTGAGAATAAACAATATGAGAATATCAGTGAAAAGATACAATCGGTGCTTGTGGAGCTGGAATACCGACTCGGACTGGAAAGTGAGCTTACTCCTGAAATGAGGTACTATATTACAGGACTTCTGATACAACTATCAAATGTGTTTTATACAGACATCAACCTCTATGATATGAAGGGAAATCTTTATGCATCGAGCAGACCCGAGGTTTTTGAACTGGGATTAATAGGTGAGCAGATGAATCCGGAAGCATACTCTGAAATGCTTGTAAGAAAAAATGCCAGGTTTGTACACAAAGAATCAATCAGTAACCTCTCCTATCTTTCGGCATATGTCCCTTTTACAAATGCCGGTAATGAGGTGCTCTCCTACCTTAACCTTCCCTACTTCACACGTCAGTCAATACTCAAAAAAGAGATCTATACTCTTGTGGTTGCGGTGGTCAATATCTATGCAATCCTTATTCTGATAACAATCCTGATAGCCATTATAGTATCCAATACTGTTACCAAACCGTTGCAACTTATACAGAACAAACTACGGGAACTTTCCATAGGGAAAAAAAATGAACAGATTGATTATGACAATGATGATGAGATTGGAAGTCTTATAAAAGAATATAACAGGATGGTGGTTGAACTTGAAAACAGTGCCGACATGCTTGCCAGATCAGAAAGGGAGAGCGCATGGAGAGAGATGGCCAAGCAGATAGCACACGAAATAAAAAACCCGCTGACCCCTATGAAACTGAGTATTCAGCACCTTCAGAGGGCCTGGGATGACAAGGTTGAAAACTGGGATGAAGTATTGAAAAAAACAACCCGCAACCTTGTTGACCAGATAGATCATCTCTCATCAATCGCAACTGCATTCTCCCATTTTGCAAAACTTCCCGGCACAACCCGCGGAAAGGCAAATATCGTAAATACAATTACCAATGTTACTGAACTTTTTGCCAATTCGGACGAAACAGAGATCACAGTTAATCTGGACGGAGCCGAAGAGCTTTATGTTGTTTCCGACAAGATGCAGCTCAACAGAATCTTTGTAAATCTGTTCAAAAACGCAATACAGGCAATTCCGAAAACAAGAAAGGGCATAATTAAAGTGGAGCTTAAAAAAGAGCCGGAAATGGCCCTGGTGAAAATTACCGATAATGGTGACGGTATACCTCCCGGGGTATGGGATAAAATGTTCACCCCCTATTTCACCTCAAAATCTGGAGGTACAGGACTGGGACTGGCAATAGTAAAGAACATCGTTGAGCAGTCCGGAGGCGAGGTTGGTTTTGAAAGCGAATATGGCAGGGGGAGTTGTTTCTGGTTCAGACTTCCCTATTCTGCAGCTCAGAAAACTACCTGATAAAAATGCTATGTCATAATCACCCTTTCGGGGGAAAACCAGGCAGGACATGACCATGCCCTAAGGACCGGGTTTTTCCGGTAAAAGTCCTTATAAACTAAATGATTACAAATTAAGAAATCGCTAAGATCTGATATCCCGCAGCCAGAAGAGGTGACTTTAACGAAAGATGCGGGTTTTTAAGATAAACTAAAATAGTTTGGCCAATCTGTTACTTGTATTCAAGTAATTGCTATATTTATCCTGTAAAAACGATCAAAACATACTGTGTTAAGATATATACTTAGACAAGGAGTAAGATTATTTGGATTTGGTTGCGGACAAAAAGCCATGCAGGTATCCTGCCTGATATTACCGTTTCTGGTAATGACTCCCCTGCTATATTCACAAACCGGCATTTCGGGTGTAATTAACGATTATTCAGCTGTACTAACGGTAGAGGCTGACGATAAATCCGTTACAGTAGCCAACCCTGAGTATTTCCAGCCGGGAGACACTGTGCTTCTGATACAGATGAAGGGAATGAGTATAATTATAAGTGATGATCCTGAACAGTTTGGCAGACAACAGGATGTAAACTCGTCGGGACATTATGAGTTTCTTCTGGTTGACGATGTAACTGGTAACACAATAATCTTCACCCGTGAATTTCTGAAAGAGTACAATGCAGATGAAACTGTTCAGCTGGTGAGAGTAAGGGGGTATGAATCTGTTACGGTAGAAGGTACCCTGGGAGCCAGGCAATGGGATGGAGAGACAGGAGGCGTAGTGGCACTTATTGTCACCAACACCCTTACCCTTGAAGCAAACATTGACGTTTCGGAAAGGGGATTCAGGGGCGGCCAGCCGGTGACCCTTTCAGATGATCAGTGTTCGGAAGATACTCCTGAATACAGGAAGCTATATTTCGGAGAAGGCGAGCCCATGGCGGGAGAAAAAGGCGAGGGGCCCGTTTCCTACTACAGGGAGGATGAGGTAATTTACCCTGTTGGCGATGGGTTTGTATACGGATACGGGCGAATGGCGACAGGTGGAGGCGGAGGAAATGGTCGCTTCTCAGGAGGAGGAGGAGGGTCTAATTTCGGCATCGGCGGATACGGGGGGAATGAATCGGAGGAGTGTGAAAGATGGATGAATGGCGACAATCAACTAGGTGGTGTGGTTGGAAACAGTCTTACAAATCAGCTTTTTGACGCAGCCGGAGACTTCCTTGACCGCCTTTATATGGGTGGTGGCGGTGGCGGTTCTACACAGTATGGCACAAGGCATGCCACACCGGCAGGAAACGGAGGAGGTATTGCAATAATAATTGCAAACTATATAGAAAGTCCCGGTGGCTTCGGTATATATGCAGATGGAGGATCGGTTTCTGAATCAGCTACTGCCGGGGCCGGTGGTGGTGGCGGTGGTGGCACAATTGTTGCCTCAATAGACAACTATGCCGGGAATATAGGGTTCTATGCACGGGGAGGGAAAGGCGGAAATATCGACTATGAAACACGGTCAGGACCGGGAGGTGGTGGAGGCGGAGGTGCAATAATTCATTCGGAAACAGATCTGCCGGGTCATATTGTCCCTGCATTCACAGCTTACGGTAGCGGGACCAACCTGCAGCAGAATGACCCCTACGGCACTACTTCACCAGTCGATGGTGGCGTGATAGAGGGACTCGAGATAGCACTGAACGGATTGCTGTTCAATGGAATAAGAACCGAGAGGTATGTGATATGCGAAGAGACTGTGCCCGAAATAATTGAAGGAACCCAACCCAGAGGAGGAGGCTCTCCATATTCTTTCAAATGGCTGAGCCGACCGGTTGGTACAGATGACTGGAGCAATATTGAAGGTGCCGGCGCAATGGATTACCAGCCTGACGCACTTTTCCAGACAACTGAATTCATGAGAGTTGTGGAAGATACAAGCTTTCCTGCAGTTATCGATTCAAGCAATATCCTGACAATAGATGTCCAGCCAAAAATAACCGGAAATTTCATCAGTGAGGAGCAGTGGATATGCGAGGGAGAGACCCCGGAAACGCTAAACGGCGCCCCCCTGACCGAAGGTGGCACAACGGTTTTTGAATACCAGTGGAACAGATCTGCAGCAACCGGCGGACAGTGGACTGAAGCAGCAGGTGAAAGTAATGAAATAACCTACTCCCCGCCCCCACTTTATGACTCAACCCGGTATGTTCGCATTGCACTTTCCGGCGAATGTACAGATACCTCAAACATTATTCCGGTGAATGTGCATCCCTCAATAGTGAACAATATACTCGATGCTGATCAGACCATTTGCCTTGGTGATACCCCGCAAACAATCTCGGCTCCAGTGCAGCTTTCAGGTGGTGAGGGTGCAGGCTCCTGGTCATTTGCATGGGAGGCGGGTACCAATGGAACATGGAGCCCGGTTGATGAAGATGGCTCAGAAGAGACATTTTCCCCCGAATCACTTACAGATACAATGAGTTACCGGCGAACTGTAATTTCAGGCGCATGTAAGGATACCAGTCCCCCTCACACCGTAACCGTATTACCGCTTATTACAGGCAATACAATATCAGACGACCAGACCATATGCCTGCTGGACGCAGCAGAACTATATCCACAGTCGGAACCGGGAGGAGGTGACGGCAGCTACAGTTACCTGTGGGAAGCTTCTGCCGGCATTGATGAATGGGAAATTGCAGAGGGCGAAACGGGTAATGAAAGTTATGTTTCTCCCTCCCTGCAGGAAGAACTCCGGTTCAGGCGAATTGTGCTCAGCGGAGAAGGAGATGCCTGTAAAGACACCAGCAATATCAGCCAGGTGGATTTCTTCCCCCCCTCAGTAGCCGGGATAATTGAATCGAACGACAGCATCTGCATCGGTGAAGAATCAGATATTACCTTCAGTTTGGGAGGAAACGGTCCCTGGAACCTGGTATTCTCAGACGGAAATGAGAATTTTACAATTGAGAATATTGATCAGACCTTATTCACCACTACCGTTAGTCCCTCGACAAACGACTCATCACTTGTCACTTACTCCATTGTATCGCTGACCGACAATTTTGGATGCTCGGCAACCGCCGAAAACATGACAGGAGAAGCCACCGTAATGGTCTATGCCTATCCTGAACCGGATGCAGGTGCCGGCGGAGAGGTTTGCGGACCCGTAATCCGGATGGATGCAATGCCCGGTTTCGGAAGGGGATTGTGGGAGGTTGAATCGGTTTCCGCCAGCTTCGATCCCGGTCCGCAAAGACATGATGCAACAGTTACCGTCGAGGAGTACGGGACCTTTACCTTTCGGTGGACAGAGACTAACTGGCAGTGCCCGGCAAGCTCTGAGGTGACAGTTACATTTTACGAACAACCTTTTGATGTTTACGCGGGCGAAAACCAGGATCTCCATTACATTTTTGAGACCAGTATGAATGCAGTAATTCCCGACAGGATGGTCTCGGCCACCGGTCACTGGGAATTGCTCGATGGCAGCGGTACAGTAGTTTTTCCGAACGATCCGGGCTCGCCAGTTACAGATTTGGGTTTAGGAGAGAATGTGTTTTTGTGGACACTCATAAACGGAGTGTGCGACCCTGTATCAGAAATAATAACAGTAAGAATAAAGGACCTGGATGCACCGACCGGTTTTTCACCAAATAACAGCGGCTATAACGACCGGTTCGTGGTTCGGGGACTTGAGAATTCGACTACCAGTGAACTTACTATTTTCAACCGGCAGGGTAATATAGTATACAGGACTGTAAATTACCAGAACGACTGGGAAGGACGGAACCAGAGCGGCATTCCGCTTCCTGAAGACACATATTACTACATATTGAGTGTAGACAACAAATATTCATACAAGGGATTCATAGTATTAAAACGTTAAACCAGGAAAGTTGAAGAGAATAATTATCATACTGGTATTTGCTTTTCTTGCCCCGGAGATATATGCACAGAATCTCTTCCCGGTCTACAGCCAGTATATGCTCAACGGGCTTGCTCTGAATCCGGCCTATGCAGGTAGCCGTGATGTTTTCAATATAACTCTCGGTTACAGAAACCAGTGGGTAGGTTTTGACGGGGCCCCGGTATCACAATCTCTCAGCGCCCACTCGCCGATGAAAAATGAAAATATTGCACTCGGTCTCTTTCTTCACAACGAACAGATAGATGTACGTAACAATACAAGCCTTTATTTCAACTATGCATACAGGATGCCTCTGGGTAAAGGACGGCTGGCTTTGGGATTAAAGGGAGGTGCAATGACCAGGAATGTAAACTGGAGCAGAATCACACTTCACGATCAGGGTGATGCCGTGTTTCAGGAGCCGGCAAAACAGGATATGCTTCCCAACTTCGGATTCGGAGCATACTACTATACCGACCGGTACTACCTGGGTGCCTCGATTCCTTTCTTTTTGAGTGACAGCACAAGGAATGCAAAGACTGTACAGTACCATGATTTAAGTAACTATAACTACCTGCTTACCGGCGGTGTTGTGCTGGGCAATGGCGGGATAAAGGTCAAACCCGGTTTTCTGCTTAAGTACAATGAGAAGAATCCCCTGCAGATTGATTTCAACCTTTCATTTATTGTAGGCGATCTTATATGGATTGGTGGTTCATACAGGATGGAAGACGTCCTGGTAGGGCTGGTTAAGGTGCAATTGACCGACCAGCTCAGGATAGGATATACTTATGACTATTCGCTGGGGCAATTAAGCAATTACAACAGCGGATCTCACGAAATAGTGCTTATATATGACTTCAGGTTCAGGGTAAGCGCCGTAAATCCGCGATATTTTTAACGATGAA
>SKND01000048.1 GCA_007120695.1 Bacteroidales bacterium
GACCAAAATCACTTGAACTCCAGTCTTCTATATACTTTGAAATTTCAGGCAGGTCAAGAATGCTTTCCGGAAAAGGCTCTTCTCCCTCAGGAACAAACAGAGCTTCGTAAAGCATTTCCCTCAGAAAGAGGTAGTCGTTTTCGGAGATTTGACGGTAACTAATATCGATTTTTGGTTTGTGCTTTAAAGGAAACAATAAGTCACCACCTGCTAAATTAGACAGTGGATTTTAAAGTTAAATAAAAATGGTGATATCACGGGTGAGCAAGTTGATCACAGAGATTATCCTTTTCTATAGCCCCGAAAGACAGTATCGGGGTGACAGGTTATCTTTTAAATCCGTTTAAGGTGAAATCTCCACCATTCACCAGTGAAAACCATCCATTCAATAATAATTCTTTCTCCGTAGAATTTTAAGATCATATCTTTATATTTATATTTATATTATGTATAAGAGTGAATAATTCCGGCACACCGATATTATAAATAATACTTTCAATCAAATTAAATCCAAAACCATTAAACAATCATGGAAAAATATTATAAAAGCAAATATGGAAACGTATATTATGATTTATCAGGACCTGAAGACGCACCTGTTGTTATATTTCTTCATGGCGTTGGAATGGATCACAGGACCTTTGAAAAACAAAAAGAGGCACTCAGTGAGCAATATAGGACTCTCATGATTGACCTGCCGGGGCATGGCAGTTCATCCATTGAGAATTATGACAAACGGTATTCAATTCTTGCGGCCGAGTGCATTGAGGGGCTGATGGATAAGGAAGGTATAGATAAAGCGGTGCTTGTCGGACAGTCACTTGGCAGTTTCATCAGTCAGAGATTCCAGCTTAAAAACCCTGTAAGGGTTATTGCCACAGCACATATTGGTGGCACTGAGTTTAAGAGCTATGCAGGTAGCTGGGCGAAAGCTTTTATCCCAATTACAATGGGGATGATACACATCATGCCAAAAAAAGCATTCTACAATGCCTTTGGCAGGCATAAGGCTGACTCTGTAGAGACACAGGAATATCTTATTGAAGCAACAAAAAATACAGGAAAGAAACTGATATCTGCCATAGTAAAAGATCTGTTATATGAAATTATTGAAGGAATTCCCGAACCGGAATACCGCCATCTTATGATCTCCTTTGGAGAAACAGAATTATCTTTTATCCGCAAAAACTCCCTTAAATGGCATAAAAAAACACCAGGTAGCGTTCTTGTGGAGATTAAGAGTGCTAATCACATCGCTAACCAGGATAATCCTGACCGGTTCAATGAAGCTTTGCTGAATTTCATGGAAAGCATAGAGAGCATCCGCAAAATCACTTATAACCTAACCTAAAAAATATCAAGTTATGATTCTTTCAACCACAAATTCAATCCCCGGAAGGGAAATCTCCGAAATTAAAGGGATAGTCCGGGGCAGCACCGTCAGGGCAAGGCACGTAGGCCGCGATTTTGTGGCAGCACTCAAAAACATCGTGGGCGGCGAAATCGAAGAGTACACCCGGCTTCAGGCAGATGCAAGGGAGCAGGCGATACAGCGAATGATAAAAGATGCCGAAAAACTCAATGCCGATGCAATTATCGGGGTCAGGATAGCAACTGCAATGGTAACCCGGGGAGCGGCTGAGATCCTTGCATACGGTACGGCAGTAAAACTTAAATAGACGATGAAATTTGTCTGGTATATTATTGCGATCCAGGTTCTATTGACTGTTATCGCTATTGTGACAATCGGCTATCTGATATTCAGAAGAATTAAATTAAGGAAGAGGGAGGACTTTGAGAAAAGGGACAACTGAAACCTTTTCAGAGCCGGACTTTTTCTCTAAATTGGTATACCAAACGATTATCTTTATTATTATCAACCATAGTGATCGTGCCGGAGTCTGTCAACAGTACCCATTCCGGCCTCCTGTCGTCGCAGTACGCCAGCCTCCCTGCCTTTGGTAAAATCATTGGGAGATATATCACAATTCAAGCGATCGCTGATGATAGTAGTCCGCCCTCTCCTTATTCCCGAATCGCTTATAGATATTTCTCAGGTATTCGGCATATACTGGTTTAGGGTCTATATCCATAAGCTGTTCAAAATAGTCCCGTGACAATCTGAACTGTTCGTTTATGGTATCCATGGCGCTTAAAAGCTGACGGTACTGTCTCCTTGTATGGTTTTCTTCATATGCCTTCATCTCTTCCTGGTAACGGCTCTCTGCAATCCAGAAATAATGGTCGCCCAGGTATTCAATTGCTATGACATTCTTGTTATCAGCGTTGTAGAGTTTCAGTGCGATATCCTTCAGTTTTTCTTCTCTGTCCAGACGACTGTTCAGGATGAACCAGTTCTCCAGAATATCGGGGTTTCCGGAGGCCATATTTTCCAGATATTGCCACAATTCAAGAGCTCCTTCATGGTTGTTGGTTTCAAGGTAAGTATCAAAAAGCCTGATGCGCATATCATCTGCCTTCCTGCCATCAGGATATTTTTCAAGGTAGTTCCGCAAATTGGTGATCTCAAGCGAAAGGTTGTCAATTTCCCGGTAAGCTTTGGCCAGTATATAGTAGCCTTCTTCGCTATAATAATCCTTCCGGCCGGCATTTACCAGATACTCGATTGCCCTGTGGCGTAATTCCGTTTCCCAGGCGGCAATACCTGCCCTGTACCATGTTTCGCCACTTATTTCACGGTTGCGACTCATTTTCATCTCAATAACCTGTTCATAAAGGTTCAGTGCATCACTGTAATTTCCGGTAGTGTATTCTAATTCGGCCTCCTCCTGAAGTGTTGCAACCTGGCGGGCTATACCGCAACCGACTATTGTGACAATTATTAGAAAAAGAAGGGATAATGTATGTTTATTTGTCATTTTCAGCTTTTAGAACATTTATGGTAAATCATTTTTACTCATAACGTGTTTTTTCCTTGAAAGAGGATTTAACGAATATACTTACAAATTATTTCTTAATTTTGATAAAATCGCAGGTTCTGTCTGTTAAAAGCTACCTGGCTTCAGCTGAAATAATATGAATTCATCATCAAAGATTACTATATATGAAACCCTCAACTTTATTCTTGGTTATTATCCCCATAGCACTGGGATGTCTGATTATTTCCTGTGGTGAAGAGCGTTTAGCAGAAGAGAACTCATTGATCCTATGGTATGACAGGCCCTCGGAGGTTTGGGAGGATGCCCTTCCGGTTGGGAACGGGCGCATGGGAGCCATGGTGTTTGGCTACACGGACAAGGAACGTATACAGCTTAACGATGATTCGCTTTGGCCGGCTGATCAATGGCAGGATGACCCTGAAGGCACCCCGGAGGACCTTGCACACATCAGGGAGCTGCTTATAGAAGGCCGTCATGCTGAAGCTGATCAACTGATGGTTGAGAAATTTTCCAGGAAAGATATTGTGCGTTCACATCAGACTCTGGGGGAGCTTTATCTCGAGTTTAACCATGGCAATATAACAGACTACAGACGTGAGCTGAATCTTTCTGATGCGGTGGCAAAGGTCTCGTACAAAACTGATGGAAACCTGGTGACCCAAAGGGTATATGCATCGCATCCGCACCAGGTAATTGTCGTCGAACTTGCATCTGAATCGGAATCGGGCCTGAATGTTAAGATACGGTTGGATAGGCCTTTAGATATGGGGTATCCGACTGCTGTTACCATTGCTGAAGCAGACAACCTGCTGGTGATGCGGGGTGAGGTTACACAACGCGGCGGTGTCATTGACTCCAGGCCGGCTCCAATACTTGATGGTGTCAGATTTGAGACATGCCTGAAGGTTTACAACCAGGGTGGAAAGGTTACCGGGGAAGACGGATTTCTTGAACTCATTAATGTGAAGCAGGCCACCCTCTATATTGTTTCTAATTCTTCCTTTTATCATGATGATTATTCACTGCAAAACAGGAAGGACCTTGAAAAGCTGGACGGACTTGGTGCAGCATCACTGCTTGATGCCCACGTGACTGATCATCAGGAATTATTCAACAGGGTGGCCATAAACCTGACCAGTGAACGGCCCGACAGTCTGCCTACTGATATGAGGCTGAACCGCATCAAAGGAGGTGCAATGGATCCTGGCCTTGAAGAATTGCTTTTTCAATACGGACGTTACCTCCTTATTGCCTCATCAAGGCCAGGCACTAACCCGGCCAATTTGCAGGGGCTCTGGAACCAGCATATACAGGCGCCGTGGAACGCCGATTACCATCTGAACATCAACCTTCAGATGAACTACTGGCTGGCAGATGTTACCAACCTCAGCGAACTGAACGAGCCATTGTTTGACTTCATAGACAGGCTGGTGGTAAGCGGCCGATCTACTGCCCGGAATAATTTCGGCTGCCGGGGTACCTTTTTCCCGCATGCCACCGACCTGTGGGCGCCGACCTGGATCCGGGCCCGGACAGCCTACTGGGGTAGTTCTTTTGGTGCTGCAGGATGGATGATGCAGCATCTTTGGCAGCATTATCTTTTCAGCAATGATGCCACATTCCTTCGTGAAAGGGCTTTCCCCGCTATGCACGAGGTGGCGCAGTTTTACAGTGACTGGATCATTGAGGACCCTCGCGATGGCACCCTGGTGTCTGCGCCATCTTCTTCACCTGAAAACAGGTTTATCGATCAGCACGGCAACCCGGTAACCTTATGCCTGGGTGCGGCTGTAGACCAGCAAACCATAGCTGAAGTCTTTGACAATTACATGGCTGCCTGCCGGATACTGGACATTGACAATGACCTTTTACAAACCATCAAGGCGCAGCGGACCAGGCTTCGTGAAGGATTCGTTTTAGGCAGCGATGGCCGTATCCTTGAATGGGACAGAGAATATGAAGAGCTTGAGCCTGGGCACCGGCATATGTCACACCTGTATGGATTCCATCCAGGTATAAGCGTAACCAGGTTATCCGCGCCGGAACTGTTTGATGCGGTCAGAGAAACCCTCGATTACAGGCTTGCTCATGGGGGTGCCGGTACAGGATGGAGCCGTGCCTGGCTGATCAACTGCGCGGCCAGGCTTCTGGATGCGGAGATGGCCCATCAACACATTCAGTATTTCTTCAGGGAATCCATCTATAATAATCTTTTCGATGCACATCCACCGTTTCAGATCGATGGCAACTTCGGATACACTGCCGGTGTGGCAGAGATGCTGCTACAATCACACGAAGAAAATATTATCAGGATATTGCCTGCCCTTCCAGAAGCGTGGGCATCCGGGCATGTTAAAGGATTGAAAGCTAGAGGTGACCTGGTGATCGATATTATATGGAAAGATGGAAGGGCGACGGATGCGAAATTAATTGCCATGAAAGCCGGTGAAATAACAGTCATTGTCAATGATGATGTATTGCCTGTAAAGTATAAAAAAGGCAAAAACAGGTTAAGATTCTAATAATATTTTTTTACTGGCAGAATATAATGTAGATAAACAGATGAAATCAATAGTTCATGAACACAAGGTAAAAAAAAGCAGGTTATGTAATTGTTTTTTTTTAATAATCCTGTTTTCATGTGTTGAACTAACAGAAAAAAAACTCATTGAAGATCCTTATAGCGATTTAAAGAGAACCCTGCTAAGCGGCTGGAGTACTTTCAATACCTATAATTCCCTTTCATATGTGTACATGCCTCAGGGATTTGAAATAGCTTTTGATTTCAAGTACCAGGGGCATAATTTCTCCGAGTATCTGCACAGAGTCAATTTTGGAGAGGGTAATGATTTTGTTGCAATTGTTACCCCTGTTGGAGAGCAAAAACATACTTCAAGAGTAATTGTCAGGGCAGCCCATGAGTCCCGGGCTGCCGAAGGAGAGGTCGGGAGCATGGAAAGGTTGAGGCCATGAAAGAGATGTATTATCGATGGTACGAACGCATGATACAATAGCCGCAGCTTGAAATGGGCACCATCAGGAGGTAAAAGGTATATATATGTACGAAACATCTACTGGGTTCAGTCCTTTAGTATCTTCCGGAAACAAAATGCCGGCCATTGTATAGATAGGCTTATAATTCACTAATAAATTCAAAAACTAAATAATATGTTGATGAAAAGAATTATTTTATGCTTTTGCACTTTACTATTCATCATTTCCTGCGCAAGGAAATCGCCCGAATCAATTAACCACGAATTCCTCAGCCACGATTTCCTTCACCACATGATCGACAAGATGCATGACTCGCCCATGCAGCAGAAATTTCGCGCCATCAGACCCATGCCGGCGGGTGTGGTGTACATGCAGCGCCCCGGCGAAGGGGAGGAAGAGATCAGACAACATTTCCGCCTGATGCGGGAGCTGGGCTTCAACACCCTGAAGCAGCTCCAGGCTGTTCCCGGATATACCAACCAGCAACTTGAGATGATGGCGCTGGAAGAGGGAATCATTCCCTGGTGGTATGGTGAAGGGGGATGGGAAGACATTACAGACGAACTGCTTGCAAAGCTGGGCATTCCTCTTGATGCCGATATGGAAACCATCAGAACAGATCCGAAAATGCTGGAACACCAGTTTGAAGTCATGGCAGAGCGTATAAGGCGGACAGAAGATTGGGTGAAAAGCGGCAATCGTGACTGGTATATTTCCGGAAGGAGTGTAGCCTATGAGCCCGAACTCGGAGCAAGGGGCACCGACCTCAGCCCTATGGGAAAGGAGCTTTTTGTTGAATGGATTAAAAATAAATATCAAACCATCGATAAATTAAATCATGCATGGAACCAAAATCATGTGTATCTTCAGCCATCTGATTACTTACCTTTTACTTCATGGGAGGACTTTGACAGGAGATGGCAACTGATCACCAACAGAGAATATCGTCATTTGCGTGACATTTTACGTTTTAAGGTAGAACATAGTCTTAAGTCTATTAAAAAGACAATCGATCAGTTTTATGCTTTTGATAAACATCATGTTTTCAGGGGAGGTGGTGAATTGAGCCTTTTCCTTCCCCAGGCACACATGGGTGTGGATATGGAAAGCATTGCAGGTTTAATGACTGAATACGGTTCTTTTTATCCATCCATTCATTTTGCCTGGCATTTTCACCCCAATAATTACGAACTGGTTCGTCCAATTTACATGCACTCTTCCCTGGCCAACGATTTTTTCAAGGGTGGATGGGCCGCTACCTGGGAATCTACTGGTGGCCCCCAGCAATTCAGCGGAGGCAAAGGAGGAGCCGGATTTACGGTAGATGAAGGGATGATGACACAATTTATCCTGAGCCAGATAGCAGGTGGGTTTAAAGGTTTTGGTCTTTGGGCCTGGAATGTCCGCACTGCCGGTTGGGAAACTGGTGAGTATGGTTTGCTTGACCGTCACAACCAGATAACCCCCAGAGCCATCAAAGTCGGGCAGATAGCACAGTCCATGCAAAAATACCGCGATGAACTTTGGGAAGCCAGAAAAGAACCTGTAGTTGGAATACTTTGCGACTGGGAAAATGAAGCCATCTGGGCGGCAAAATCAGAGCAGGGGCGCGACCAGTTCCGAATGGAACCAATTTATGCCCGCATAGGCATAAGCCGTGCACTAATGAATGCCAATATCCCCTATGAATATGTGACGGTAAATGACCTGAAAAAGGGACTTGGCCCCCGCTACAAGGTGATCTTCCTGCCTCAGCAACTATCCATCAGCGCTGCTCTGATGGATCTGCTGACCAATTATGTGGAACAAGGTGGACGTTTGGTTGCCGACATGCCTTTGGGATGGTTTGATGAATACGCTGCTTTACTCTATTCCGACAAGGGCAGTCCTTTTGAAAGACTTTTTGGCACTACTATCAACGATTTTCAATATTCCGGAGTTAATGCGATCCATTTAATTGATAATATGAAGTTGGATGGTTTTGTGATAAATCAGACACCATCAACAGCAAGGGTTTTGGCCAAATACGATAACGGATTGCCTGCCATCACTGAAAATGCATTTGGCAAAGGAAAAGCAGTGACATTGGGATATCAGGCATCCATGATGTGCTATGAACCCGGAAATGTACAGGCAGAGAAACAACTGCTGGATCATGTTCTTGGTGGGATCATTTCACCTTATTCAGTTGAGGGGGCACTGGTTTACCGTCTGGGAACACCAGATGCCGATCATTACTTTTTTATAAACGAAGGTGAAGAAAAAATGGTTAATTTTAGCAGCATATTCACCTATCAAAACGTTCTGGATGCGGTTACCGGGGAAGAACTCAGAATTGGCGCTCCAGTGCAGCTTGACCGAGATAGCGGAAGATGGCTGAGATTTGAAAAATAATTATATAAGGTCTGTAAGTCGGAAGTACAGAGAGACTATCATCCAAAAATAAAAATATGAGAACCGTCTTTTGTTTATCAAAATTATCAACCTGCTCGTTGATTGCTACCGGCAGCGTTTTGGCCGGAATCGGATTTACCCGGTGCGGACCGGAACAGCAGGAACAGGCCGAAATGCAAAAAAACCCAAATATCCTGATTTTTTATGCCGATGATGTTGGTTATGGTGACATTGGCTGTTATGGAGCCATTGGCGTTCAAACACCGAATATTGACTACCTGGCAAAGCATGGGGTAAGGTTTACTGATGCCCATTGTGCAGCGGCAACCTGCTCTCCGTCGAGGTATTCGTTGCTGACCGGCAACTACCCATTCCGCATGCGGGTAGGCATCCTGCCGGGCGATGCCCCGCTGCTTATCCGGCCGGGCACACCGACCCTGGCTTCTGCGCTGGGAAGCATTGGCTATCAATCGGCCGTGATCGGCAAGTGGCACCTGGGTATGGGCGATGGCAATGTCGATTGGAACACAGAAATAAAACCAGGGCCGCTGGAAATAGGATTTGACTATAGCTTCATAATACCTGCCACCAACGACAGGGTTCCCTGTGTCTATGTGGAAAACCATCTGGTTTATGGTGCTGATCCTGATAACCCGATGGAAATCACATTCACCGATGACGCAAGAGATCCCAATCCTTATGGCAATCCAACCGGGCTATCTCACCCCGGACTGGTTAGACAAAAAGGCGACACACAACATAGTGGTGTGATAGTGAACGGGGTACCCCGCATCGGCTTCATGGGCGGGGGTGAGCAGTCGTGGTGGCAAGATGAGGACTTTCCGGAAATATTTACCAGTAAGGCCATAGAGTTCATAGACCGCACAGGTGATGACCCGTTCTTTCTCTTCTTTGCATTCAACGAGATCCATGTGCCGCGTATCCCTCACGAGCAGTTTGTCGGCGAAAGTACCATGGGGCCCAGGGGAGATGCCATCGTGCAAATGGACCATATGGTTGGCAAGATCATGGCTGCGCTTGATGAAAGGGGATTGACTGAAAACACCCTTATTATCTTCACCAGCGATAACGGACCGGTACTTGATGATGGTTATGCAGACCAGGCATGGGAACTGCTGGGTGATCACAAACCTGCCGGGCCATTCAGAGGCGGCAAATACAGCATCTTTGAAGGAGGTAACCGCATGCCGACCATCACCTACTGGCCTGGTGTGGTAGACGGGGGACAGGTCAGTGATGCGCTGTGGACACAAACAGACTTTTTCACCTCTTTTTCCAAACTGGCTGGCTATGATATCCCGCAGAACAATGCCATCGACAGCGAGGATATGCTGGACGTCATTCTGGGTAAATCGGAACAAGGCCGTGAATACCTCCTGGAGGAGGCAGGAACCTTTGCATTACGCCAGGGACACTGGAAATATATCCTACCAAGACCCGGCGCACCTGCCACCATTACGTTTGATGAAAGAAAAAAAATAGAAATGGGCGTGATATCTGTCCCCCAGCTGTATAATCTCGATAACGACCCCGGCGAACAGGATAACCTGGCTGAAGAACTCCCTGAAAAGGTTGAAGAGTTGCATGACATCATGATGGAAATAGTGGAAATTAACGATTAGCATTAGAACTCTCCGGAAGGCTGCTTTGAAAACATGATTGGCTTTACCGGTATATAAGGTGATTTTATTTCTTTTCTTTAAGCCTCAGGTTTAATGTATTTGTAAATCTTTTACAGAATTAGGTTGAAAAATATTTGCAATTATAATAAAATGTATACCTTTGCAACCGTTTTGGCATAAGATAGATATGTATAGCAAGAATTCCTCTCTGTGAAACTTTCCTTTGAAGACTACTTCCAATCATCACTAATTTAGGCTGAATAATAATAACGCTAGAAAAATATTATCAATTTGAACAGATGTAAGGTTAATGTTTGTTTTAAGGCATTAACAAATTTATATTATGAACAGACCAAAAACGCAAGGTAAAAGATGGTCAGGCTGACTTATGTTTAAGACAAACAAATAATAACAAACAAAACAATTATGAAAAAAGGGACAGTAAAGTTTTTTAACAACTCAAAGGGTTTTGGGTTTATCAAACCAGACGATTCGAACGAGGATATTTTTGTTCACGAAAGTGGACTAATCCATGAAATTCATGAAGATGACAAGGTAAAATTCGAAGTAGAACAAGGGAAAAAAGGCATGAACGCGGTAAATGTCGAAGTAATCGACTAGTGCCAAATTGAACCAAAAGAAAGAGGCTGTCTCATAACTGAGATGGCCCTTTTTTATTTCAACCTAATACTCAATCAGTCTGCTCTTTACTGACTATCATAAATATTTTCACATTGTTTAAGTTTTGTTATGACAATTTAAACAAAAATATTAGGTCACAAGTATCAGTTGCCGTATCTTTGCTTTTAATTAATCTAAGTTAATTTAATAATTAAGATAACAAATTGTTTAACTAAAAACTTATAACTATGAAAACGAAAAAAATTAAATCAGTAATTCTAGGATTGGCAGGAGCCGCATTATTCATTTCAGGATCCGTAATTTATGCACACGACCATAAGATAAGTGAATACAACGCCAAAACAGATAAAACCGAAACAGTTATAAATGAAACCCCGGCTGTTGCATCTATCCCTTATCTGATTCTAACAAATGCGGAACCAAAAAACGGATGGTGCAGTTTCAGGGAAACTGTTGCGAAAAATATCCGGTACCCGGAATATCTGAAAGACCTGCGAATTGAAGGAACTGTAAATGTTCAGTTTGTAGTAAACCCGGAAGGTAGTATTGATAAGATCAATACGGTTGTTAACGGCTCACTTGAGGCGAATGAAAGACATATAGCCAGCCTCAAAGAGGAAGCTCAAAGAGCGGTTGTGGCATCTTTTGGTGAGTGGAGACCATCAACTCTTGATGGTGAGCCGGTTATCTCTTCACAATATGAAATTCCAGTAAGATTCCAGGTTAGTTACTTAACTAGTCGTTAAATTTCCGTTCTCTAAAATAAATTCATTAACCACTCACATACACGGTACACGAGAAAAGAGGCTGTCTCAAAAGGACAGCCTCTTTTGATTATTATGGGATTGCAGGGACAATGCAGGTTATCAATTGTGGCGGCATTACAATACCCGGGAGCAGGTACAACCAAACACGAAAATCATTCTGTATTAAGCAATTTGTTCTTAAATGAAGATGGGCAACTTTTATTAAAGATAGTAAACCATGAACCCATTTATTCTGAAAGATTATGCAGGGCCGGCATTTTTCTGCAACAGAAACCAGGGAATAAGTATTTTATATGTGATGTATTCCTCGTAAAATGGTTAAAAACGCTTTAGGTCCTTGTTATCTTTTCATTATTAATTTTAAATGGCTTTGATTTCTCGCTGTTTTTGAAAATCATCAGCAATAAATCAGTTACATTATCAGATTCGTGTGTGTTATCGCCACTGTATTTTTTAAACAGAATTATCTCTTTGTCAGAAGCGAGTTTTTATTTTGCTATTGTCATGGATTTTTCGAATGGGCATTATAATCAGGTATTCTCTTTTTCGTACTCAAGTATTGCATTATAAATCAAATCTCTGCTATCGTAAGTGTCTTCATTTTGTTCATAGAATCTGAAGAACCATGGAAAATTAAACGTTCCGCCGCCAAATAATTCTCCCTCCCATATTTTCCTTGAACCTGTGATACCCTCTTTCTTGTACTCAATGAAACTTTCGATGGCCTGATAGGTAATTCCGTTTTCCTGAATGAACTTTGTCTGCAATGAATCATCGGCAAACAGTAATAGTATGACGGGCATAAGGGCAAAAACACCTATTTCATGAATGATCAGGTCAATATTGTACTGAGTACTGTTTTCAGGAACCCCGAAATTGTTTCGTGAATCTGACAGGTTATTGGCAGATGGTAAATTATCCATCCCGTTTGCATAAGTCAGCACAGGGTAAAACCCCTCTCCCGGATACTTCATTTCCAGTGCCATTTCCCAGGAATGGATGATATCCTGATCGTGAAAAGCAGAATCTATTCTGTCTTTTTCCTTTTCAAGGTACTTTTCTACATCTCCCCAAATCTTATCCCTGTAGAATGAATAGTTGCTCTTTATAATGTCAGCTATTCCTCTGAAAATGGTGATCTGTTCATCACTGAATTCGAAACTGATATTTGCATCAATACACCGGGGACAATATTTTTCAAGGAAACTTAACCAATCTCCGTCTCCGGCTGCTTTATCAATATTGTCAAGGTAAGCAAAATAATCATCCGGTGAAATATCATGGCTAAAGGGAATGAAGAACAGAAGCCTTGTAAATTCTGAAGCTCTCCCGTGTCCCCAAATTATGGACTCCCTGTTCTGATGAAGGAAACTGATATCTTCTGCGGGGACTGAATATCCGTATCTTTCCCCGTAAGGAGAATTATCAATATCCCATAAGTTGGAAATGGCAAACAAATGCCAGATATAGTTCGGCATGATCTCAACTGTGCATTCGACCCTTTTTAAAGGTTCATCAGTATATGTTGCACAGCTCGCCTGGATAAACAGGGCCGATAACAGAATTGCCATTAATCTTTTAAGATTCATTGCCTGTTGGATTTTTAATTAAACTGATGGTAAGTTATGAATTTTTTATTGGTTTACATCTCGGTACGCAGGGTGAGTGGCTGCCAGTCTCCATTTTATTTCATCGAATGCCTCAATGGGATCACCATCGAATCCATAATCAGTGTTAATCTGAAAAGCAACGGCAAAACCGTGTTCAGGGTAATACTGGACGCTTGACCGATAACCCGGTATCCATCCTGAATGGCCATATGTTAAGCCCACCGGAGTATCCCTGTTAAGCCAGCCAATCACTGGTTTTCTTATCAATCGGCAATTCAGCAGCTTTGGATAGCCTGGAAGGCCCATAAAGGAAAACCACCATAACAGTAATTACCAGGACCAGTAAGGCATAAACAAAGAAAGCCTGTATTTCGAGAATATTCATTGCAACATTCATCATCAAATGAAAAAGTGTTACAATTACCATGCTTCCTCTTGAGTTGTTGCATGCCCAGGTTATAAGCACTGTATAAGACATAACCAGTATTGCATATGCTCCGAAGGGAATTTTTTCATAACCCAGACCTGCAAACCACAGGGGAAGATGCCACATCGTCCAGATTACTCCAAGCACCAGACTGGCATTAAGTGCGCTCATTCTCATCTGAAGCCTTGGCAGGGCAAATCCTCGCCAGCCAAGCTCTTCTCCGGTGGCGCCAGTGATGGTGGAGATGATCAGCAGGGCCAGCATACTCATGGGGTCAAAAACTATATCCGTAACCGGAGTAACACCATACAAGAGCCTGTAGATAAACATACTGAGCACCGCAAAAACCACTGGAGTAATTGCAACCAGATACCAGAAAACAGGAACCTTGAATTTCAGCCATCCCTTCAGTAATTGCCTGATCCCTCCTTTTCGTTTCAAAACAAAGGCAATCACCAGAAAGGCAGCAATATTGGGAAACCAGGAACCAATGATCAGAAAGGGTTCAAAAGGGAAATCAGGAGAAACCCATCCATGGTTTTGAGCAATAAATAACCCCATCAGGCCCCAAGCCAAAAGGTAGGACAAGAGGAAGAAAATTACCAGGGGCTTGGTGTTTGAATTTTTTGTTTTCATAATCCAAATCTTTTAAAATATTACTTTGATTTTTGCATTTGTTTTTTCCAACATGATAGCAGAAAAATAGAACCTACAATCAGGAATAAAAATTCATGGAGCCAGAAACGTGTCTGGAAAACATCAGTTTCCATAATAATTGTAGGGAATACCGGGATAAAGGCATTAATTGTTCCATGGGCTATCATTGCTGAAAGCGGTTTTCCTCCGGAAGCTTTCATGATCCAGGAGTAAAAGAAAGACATACCAACACAACCGGCAAGGAATGGTAAAAAAGGCAGATATTCCTGCATGTGCCCGGAAACAAAATAGAGTGGCACATGCCAAAAAGCCCAGAAAAACCCAAGTATGATATTGCCATACCACAGGCCATACTTTGTTTCAAGGATGGGTAAAACGTATCCGCGCCAGCCTATTTCCTCCTGGCCGCCACCTAAAAATACCATGATCAGCCAATAGACGGGAAAGACATAAATGCCGGGCAGCAGCATAGTAAGCCTTTCATGCCCGAAAAGTTCAGGGATATACCACACGATGATGTTTGCCAATGGTATTAACAGAAAAATGGCTGCCCAGACTTTCCAGCCGAATCGTAAGCTCAGGAATGATCTTACAAACAGTTTCAATCCCTCACGGCCGCTTTCATTGTAAACGCAAAACAGAGCGCCAACGGCAGGACCAAAAGCACCAAGCATCAACACCGGAAATGAGATGGATGCATATAAATCTTCCTCCATTGAGTATAAGCCCATGCCTGCCAATACAAATGGTGCCCATAAAAGCCATGACCATAAATAGGTAATCAGGAAAAACTTAAATGGTTTTGCTGTTTTCATGTTTCTAACCTCCTATAGTTTTGTTATTTGTTTGAATAAATTATTTTTAACAGGATGCTTAACTCATGCCCTTTGCATAATTTTGACCTCTTCAGGATACCGGATCATGCAGTATTGTTTGATTTCGGTGCAGGGATGAGTAATGGTTTTCACCAGGGTAAATCCAAAGTGTTCATATAATCCGACGTTGGAAAGATTATGTGTTTCCAGCACTACCGGAATCTGGTTCTGGTCGGCATATTCCAATACGGGGGTAATCAGTCTGCGAAAGGCACCGCTTCCTCTCAACGCTTTGTCAACAGCAATGACCTTCAGCCTGTAATGCCTGCCTTTGATATGTTCCTTGTACCAGCTAAGATTTAATACCTTGCCCACCTTCTGCATGTTGCTCAACATCCTTTTCATGTTTTTCAATCCCAGGCAGGAAATGGTTTTCATGATTATTTTCAGATACAGCTTGCGCTCAAGGAATTTGTTCTCATGAACACTGTCATATCCGATTAGAAAGCCGCGGGGATCATCATCCAGTATTCTGAGACTTTTTGTTTGGAAAGCATGCATGCTGTGCAATAAGGTATGAGCCATAAATAATTCTTCAGGTTCTTTGATCCCCTCCATCATGGCCATACTTCCGGGGTCGTCCCTAAAACTGTCGGTCATTACGGCAGCGACAGTCTGAATAATGTGGTTCTGATTGTTTTCCATCTTTAGTCCTCCAAAATTTTTTTAATTCAGGAACAAAACTAAAGCATGGGGAGATCAACCGATTTGACCTAAGTCAATTACGACGCTTTTTTCTTATCCGGGAGAGTCTTTCTTTTGAAATTCCAAGGTATGAGGCTATGTGCTGCAACGGGATTTTTGCCACTTCATCGGGTTGCCGGGAAAGCAGGTTCAGATAGATTTCTTCTGCTGTTAAAATCCGATGCTCAATAATGCGGCTTATCAGAACTTCTGTGTAATGACTAAGGAGAAGAGTTAAGAATTCTTTCAATTCCGGTTTTTCGAGGATGAGTTTATCAATATCGCTCTTTTTTATCCTTATTATAACCCCATCAGAAAGAGCTTCTATTATATCAAGGCTTGGCAGGCCATTAAAAAATGCATACGGACATGTATCAACATCACCACAAAAAGTGAACCCAATAGTCACCTCTTTATCTTCCACCCATCGAAATGCCCTGAAAGCGCCACTCACAACAAAAAATAAAAAATCACATGCCTGTCCCTCGATAAGGATCAAAGCTCCTTTATTAACCCTTTCCCGTTTGCCGGCATTTACCATAATCCTTAAGGCCGAGGCAGCCACCGGGTCCTGAATGAGCGCGTTATTGGGATTTATGTACATCTAACAAATTTAGAAAGCCAGGCCCTTCGTTGATTTCAGAAGCCTACTAATAGGGGGGGCACTTATCTATTATTTCGTTATAATTAACGGTGCCCAAATGTTTTATGACCGCCTGTTATAGGCTGACGGTTTTACCCTATTAACTCTTCAATTTTGTCAATATACTTCTGTACAGGGTTAAAAAGCCTCTCAACTATTTCTTTATCAAAATCATGCAAATCATCATAATCACCTTTATGCCTGTAATCGGAAAGGATACTGAATGCCTTTGCAAATTCTTTACTTATGAGGCCTTTCAGTACAAAATCCTTACCCAAAGTTTGTTTGACTCCCTTATGAGATTTTACCTCAATGTCATAATGAAGGAATAACGCTATGGTTGCATAAAATGCCGCATAATATAGTCTGTTTACACTTGAATTTATGCTGCCTCTCTGAAAAAGAAAATCTGCATCCTGGTAGGTTTCCCTGGCACGTTTAAGCCTGTATTGGATATTTTCTTTTTTCAAAGTAATTAAATCTTTATTCCTTCCTTTTTAACATTCGAATATAAAGGAGAAAATGCCATTCTATTTGTCCAATCAGATTTTGAATACACGATCAATGAGATAATTTGTCCGGTTTCAAGTTCGATGTCAAAAATCGGATCTCTTAATTCCGATTCATAATCATAGGTGATTTTGTCCCGGGGAGTAATTACCAGAATATCCCAATCGGAATCCGGTCGATTATCTCCACGAGCCCTTGATCCATATAGAAAAACCTCTGCCTCGGGATCTTTATCCCTAATCCCTGACTTTATTCTGTATATTATTTCTTTACTATCCATACTACAAAGATACCAAAAACTGAAATGTATGATTCTATGACAGTAAAACAGTTTGCTTGCCCGCTTATATAGAGTTTTCCTGTATTTGGTGCTGGGGCAGCATATGCGAATCCATATGATTCATAAAGATATGAAATTA
>SKND01000015.1 GCA_007120695.1 Bacteroidales bacterium
CCTCAGAATGAACGGGGACTGGGTGAGGATACTTTTCTTAATTACCCATTTGAATATACGGTGCTTGAGGATTTTTACAATTACCAGTTTGCAGGAGAGAGAAAACTGATACTGATGCTTAAGCTTTGCATTCTTGTTTTACTGGTAATTAGCTCTATGAATTTGTTTTCGATGGCCTGGCATGTTACCCTGGCGAGGACAAAGGAGATAGGCATACGCAAGGTGAATGGCGCTAAAGCAGGGGAGGTGATGGCTATGCTGAATTTTGATTTTGTGAAGTGGGTAGCCCTGGCCTCAGTTGTTGCAATACCAGCGGCATGGTACGCTATGAGCCGGTGGCTGCAGAGTTTTGCATACAAAACTGAACTGAGCTGGTGGATATTTGCACTTGCCGGGGTGATCGCCCTCGGGATTGCACTGCTGACGGTAAGCTGGCAAAGCTGGCGCGCGGCAAGACGGAATCCGGTGGAGGCATTGAGGTATGAATAATTCCTCACCCTTTGAATAATATCCACTTCCAGACGGGCTTTATTGTGATCCTGCAACCATCCTGTTCCAGGAGATCTTCTTCGGAATCCGTTAAAATCAATCCTTCATCCAGTCCATAACAATCAAGAGCTTCTATAAGTCCGTTTACTTCCCGTTTCCGGGTGTCACTATCATAAACGGACCAGCTTACCTGTATGGCTTCAACAATCCTGTTCTTTTTCATGATTACAAAATCACATTCTTTCTTTCCATAATGGTAGTACACTTCCTTATCTCTCCTTTTCAGCTCAATAAAAACGAGATTTTCCAGTAGTCTGCCATTATCTTCCGAATTAAAAAAACCAATTTCCCTTACAAGTCCGATATCAATAAAATACCCTTTTTTAGGATTATGCAACTGCTTTTTTAAGGATGCATCGTATTTGTTGACCATGAATATCAGATATGTGTTTTGCAAAAAGTTCAGGTCTGTTTTCTATTAATAATGCAAATTATATTAATATAATTTCTATCCGAAATAGAAATAAATTGATTTAAGTTTCTATTTGTATTAGGGAGTGAATGAAATACTTTTGGATTATCAAAAGTAATTCATCTTTATTTATGGGTTTTGAAATATAATTGTTGCAGCCTGCTATAATTGCCTTTTCCCATATGATTGAACACATCGGGATGTATTTTTTCTGTAATTTGTCTGAATTTATCCTCGAATTCTTCAATCGTTATGCTATCGGTTAATAGCATCCTGATTTTATTTCTTAAAAGGACTTGGGATACTTATTAAATCCGTCTTTTCACTGTCAGAAACTCTTGCCAGAGTGTAAATGGTACCGTCATATCCTACTCCTATAGAATTGACATATGTTGGTCTTTCGCCATTCGGATAGAATATCGGACCATGATCAATATAGGTTCCTGTAGGAATATCCCAGGTAATCAGATGCAAATTTTCAAGTCCTCTTGCAGCACCCCTTGAAATAGCTTCCTCACCCTGCACACGTTTTCCATCAATATAAATTGGTCCGCCGGTAAGATAATATAATGTTCTGCCGTCCGGACCAAGTGTAAATCCTAAATATCCAAAACTGAAATAATCAAACATCCCGCTTTTTTTGGATGGCACAGATGTGAGTCTTTCAACTAATTCTATACGAGGAACCAATGGATCGAACCTGAAAAGATAACCTGAATTACCATGAACTCCATAAAACAGTTTTTCAGGTTCATACCATACTAATTGCCTCCAGTTATAAGCCATACTGCCAGCTGTACAAACCTCGTACTTCCCAAAATAATCTTTTCTCATATTTTCACCTTCGAGAGTCTCAATAGTATCTGAACCAACTCTTATAAACTTAATATCGCCTTCTGCATTAGTAATATAAGAGGTTCCGTCTCTGGGGTCAATTACTATTGAGCGGCAAATAACCCGGTAACAATTTCCTTTCTTCCTTTCACCTGATCCTGTAAATGGTCCTAAATCGGTCAATTTTTTTGCATTTAAATCATATCTGAATAGATGACCAGAAGGCCATGTCAGGTTATAGATTAGTCCCCGTTTCGTATCCATTGTGGTGGTCAGTATGCCTTCCTTATTTGGTGCAATGCATAAAGATTCCGCTTTACCTGTTTTCAGGTCATATGCGAGAATATGACCTCCACGATAAGGTTTATAATCGCCAGTAGGAACTCCGATCATTTCCATCCCATCAATAAAGGTGTAATATCCAAGATGTGTTGAAAAGTAGAGCTTGCCATTTGATTCATAAAAATTTACATGGCTTTTGCCTTGAGAAACAGCTTTCATGTCCTTTTCACCGCTCATTTCGGTAAGATCACCAACGTGCTTAATTTGTTCTGCTTTAGGATCAAAACAGAACATCTGGCCCCCTTTTTCCATCAATTCTGAACAAAGGACATAATAAACCTTTCCATTACTTGCCACGGATAGGCCATTATATGTGTCATGTGAATGTATAAATCCTGAATCATAATACCTGGCAATAAGTTTGCCCGGGGCTTGATAAGATGTTCCTATTAATTTGTTATCTGTTTTTAAGATATTAACATTCCCACCCGTATCATTATAGCCACCTTTTATATCCATAATAAGTTAATATTAAATATTTATCTTTCTCCGGAATTAAGATTTACATTGCTTAAATTATGCTTCTTATTTCACCAGCATTTTTATGGATCTTTTCGATAGCACTTGCTATATCATCCATATCTGATCTTTCAGTCAGAAGCATACTTTGTGAGAACCATACTGCTTCTTCACATACCTGATCATTAACGGGACACTGATTTTGTGACATATACCTGTTATAATCCAGCATGTGTGCAGGATACATCTTTTGGAAATTCCTGGTGTTGAAAGCGTGTTCCAAATACGGCATTTTGTTCAGCGGGGCATATCCCCCAGATGCCGGAATGCCTTCAGCACTTAATGCTCTAAGGAAACCAGACCTTGGCAGGTCTTCGAATTCTTTTTTAAAAATTCACGTCTTGAATACTTTTTTCTAAACATGAGTAGTTAAGATTTGTATTATTATTTATTACCTGTAGAAAAATTGGGTTTTTCAGATTGTTAAAGATGAACCTGATTATTGGGAATAATGTAAAATTCCGGCTTCTTCTGCCATCTTTACAAAGGCGTTTAATATCCTTTCTTGAAGTCCCGGCTCCCATGTACTTGGCATTCCATATACCATTTGTGAAGATTCACCTTCATAACGGCCTTCCTCAAGTATAGTATCGGAGGGTATATATGACATCACATCATTTGCGTATCCGATAACAAACGTTTCATGACCAAACAACTTTTTAAGTTCAATAGCATATTCAACCACCAGTTCTCCACCCAGAACACTTATTATCTGGTTACCAAGGTTCCATATCTGAATGGGATAGGGGTAGGAGGCGATCAGTGCTCCTTCTTCCCGGAGTTTTTTTAGTTGATTTGCTGCCCAGCGTTGTTGATAACCCGTTTTTTCATTCTTGAACTTTGTTAATTCCTCTATTGAGGGAGCGGGAGAAAGTTTGAGTTCTACTTCAGTATAAGTAGTTAACATGGAGGGTTCCAGCTCTGTCATCTCTTCTTGCAGAACCCGGGAAACAGCCGCTGCCAATTCCCTCCCATACTGCTGGGCCAAAGGTATGGTTCTGCGCGGCATAGGATTTATATCTGCTCCGGCTCCCATAAAAAACATGGAAGTAGCTCCAGGATACAATTTTTCAAGTTCAAGTTGGGCAAATCCTGCATAATCACCGGAAAATTCATAAATTCCCAAAGTGGTTGTATGACATGCATACCCAAATACAACGGCCAGCATTTCACCGTTTTCACTTTCAACTTTTAATACCGGCACTGCATAATCATTAGGACCCTTTAACTCAGTCTGCTGAATTAAAGTTGATTCTGTATTGTTTCGTCTGTTCACCCCAAATCTGACAACACCATTTTCAGAAAACAGAGTTGCTGGAACCATTGAATTTAATGCTTCGCCTACAAGGTAAACTATTTTATTTTCAAGATCATCTGAATATTTTTTTATAACTCTCAAATGTTCTTCTTCAAGTGGGTAGATATCAAAAAGGGCATCCATTAGAACCGGACCAGTATGTGTATGTGTGCTGCTCAAAATTATCTGTGATCTTGACAAACCATACATTTCCTCTATTCTGTCTCTGATGCGGTTTGACATTTTTTGAGGAAAACCAAGTATATCAGTTGTGACAAGCACAGCCTGATTGCCATTAAGATCTTCAATGGCCAGGGCTTTTGCCCATAAGTTATGTAAAGTACCTTCGGAAGGACGGTCTCTCCCTGCGTATCCAGCCATCCATATAGGTTCATCGGGTGTAATTATCATCTTTTCTACACCGGCTCTCCAGCCCTGTGCTGCTTCCGTAATATTAACTGAAATAAAAATCAGAAAACTGAAGAATACTGATATTGAAGTGAGCTTATTTTTCATTCTAAATGTGAAATTCATAATGGCACCTGTTATATTCTGGTCTAAATATAGTAAACATATATATTGCCACATTATCTAAAATATCAAAATGAAATGGTTTTAACAAATACAAAGAAGCCCTTATTCAATGAGTCACATATCCACCTGGGCCGGTCAGGCGGAACATTTCTGACAGTCGTTCATCTATAGCCAGTACGTGGGAGGTGATGGCGCTGGTCATTGCCCTGTTAACCGTGAGCTGGCAGAGCTGTCAGGCGGCAAGGATAAACCTGGTGGAGGCGCTGAGGTATGAATAGACGATGAAGGGTTTTCCGTCATCGGCGAGATCTGGAGATGGACGTAATCCGGTGGAGACGCTGAGGTATGAATAATTCTAATGTTTGAAAAACCAATATTTCCGGAGCCTCCCTGTGTAAATAGTAAGATTTTTGCGGTTTTATATAAAGTTGAAGCAATTTATGCTAAACGCTTTTGTAATACTCCAGCTTTCCGTAAACTGACAGATCCGATACCTTGTCAATTAATTGTGACCGGTCTGATTCATTAAGCTTCCTGAACTCTCTGGCCATGTGAACTTTTTCGTCCATGAATTCCTTGTTTTCCGCTCCTGTTATTAAGGTACTGATCGGAAGCGACCATGCAAAATTCTGGGTGTCGGCAATACTCAATACATCTGGTACTATGGGAGTGTCCGTTTCCCACTGATGCTGGTTCTTTTTGGCAAAAAACCTGCCATCTGCAAGTGTTTTCATTGCCAGAACCCCTATATCCCTTTTCACCAGTTCAGGCAACACA
>SKND01000128.1 GCA_007120695.1 Bacteroidales bacterium
TACGGCGGTCCTGATTGGCATGATATGAGACTGTCCCAATGGACACAGTGATGTTTTCTCCATTATTTCCGCCTGCCTTATAAGTCGCGCGTTAAGAGCCTCTTTCCCGTTCCCCGATTTTTTTATCTCCTCCATCAGCAGCAAAAGGTGTTTGGACCCGGCCCTGCACGGGACACATTTGCCGCAGGACTCATGTTCAAAAAACCGCAGTATTGAATTGAGCATCTCCCATACGCTCATGCTTTTATCCATCACTATGATAGCGCCCGAACCGAGGGTGGCTCCCTTCTCTTTCAGTAAATCGAAGCCCATTCCGGTATCCAGCATTGAATCGTCGACAAAAGTACCTGCCGCACCGCCGAGTATAGCTGCCCTGAAACTTTTCCCATCCTGCATACCACCCGCAAAATCAAATATCAGGCTCCGCAGGGTGGTGCCCATCTCTACTTCGTAATATCCCGGCCTCTTCACAGGACCGCTTATAGTGAAAACTTTAGTACCCGGCGACTTCTCAGTCCCCATTGATTTATACCACCGGGCACCGTTGCTTATAATGGAGGGAAGGCATGCGAGGGTTTCAACATTGTTTATAAGTGTGGGTGATCCCCATAACCCTTTTTCTGCAGGAAACGGCGGCTTGATGCGTGGATACCCTCTTTTGCCTTCGAGAGATTCAAGAAGGGTAAGCTCCTCACCGCACAGGTATGACCCTGCTCCCTTCTTTATCTCAATATCGAATGAAAAACCGCTTCCCAGGATGTCATTGCCCAGAAAACCGTATTTTCTCATATCATTAACAGCCATTTGTGTCCGTCTTATCGAGAGGCCGTATTCTCCCCTTATATAGACAAAACCCTTTGTAGCCTTAATGGCCCATGCTGCAATAACCATCCCTTCAAGGTATATATGCGGATCATTCTCCATTATGATCCGGTCCTTGTATGTTCCCGGTTCACCTTCATCGGCATTGCACACTACGTACCTGTTCTCACAACTGAGGCAGGCCTCACTGGTAAACCTGTTCTTTAGCCCGGCTGAAAATCCTGCCCCTCCCCTGCCTCTGAGACCCGATTCGATAAGATTGTCAATCAGGCCGGGACCATCCATCGCCAGAGCTTTGCGAAATGCACTATACCCTCCGGCCGCAATATAGTCGTCAATGCTTTCCGGATCGGTTATGCCGATATTCTTCAGAACCACTCGTTTCTCTTCTGCCATATGCTGTGATTTTTTTATTTACTGCTGTTGGCTGACATCTCCTTTTCCCTGATCTCAGAAATGATCTTTGAAATGTTGGCTTCAGATAAATGGCCATAAATATCTTCCCCTATCATCATAGCCGGGGCAACATCACAAATACCAAGACATTCTGACAGTTCCAAACTAAACAGTCCGTCAGCCGCAGGTTCATCAAGCTCAACACCAAGCAGCTTTTTTACCGATTCCAATACTGTTTCGCTGCCCATCAGGTGGCAGACAGGGGACTGGCAAAGACGGATAATATATTTTCCTCGTGGTTTTGTGCTGAACATGGTATAGTAATTAACCACCCCGTATACGGCACTCAGGGTGGTGTTAAGGTAGCGGGCCACTTGCCTGAGCGATTCTTCCGGAAGATAATTCTGCAAATTCGCATCCTGCAGATCATGCAGGATATTCAGCATATTATCCGGTTCAGGAGAGTGCCGCTCAAGTATTTTCTGAATGTCCATACGGTAAAATGTTGTTGGTGAAGAGTTATAAAAATAGCATAGAAGTACTTAAAAGTCAAGATAATTTGATAATATAGAACAATTTTAAATCTGAATGACAAATTCCGGCTTATTTACAAAATTTCAATTAACTGAACTGCTTATAGACTATAAGCAAGTAATGAGTTTTCAATTTTTGTTTAGCAATTGTTATTGATTGTAATTACCTGCATATTAAGCGTCAAATATGATTTGCAAGATATAAAGAGAGTTAAAATATTAATCAATTTATCTAAAAGGGATAAGCAGTTTAGCTGACTTAATCAGGAGATGATTTTCAGGTTATTCTCCCGAGATCACGGGGACTGTTAATGTTGCTGAAGGCTTTGGTTGTAGTTGCATCGGGAGGAAGATCCATGTAAACAACATTAAGCAATCTGAGAAAGGCACGAATAGAATAATCGGAGGCAGACTCCAGGAAATCACCCAGTACACCGGCTTGTCCTGATGCATATATTGCATGCATAGGTTCAATATGTGATTTAATACGCGGGACCAGGGCATCTGCGCCCGGATTGCGATCCAGCCATAAAACCTGCTTTTCAATTATAGCCCTGTTGATATAGGGCATATCGCATGATACAACAAAAATCCATGGGGTTTGTGCATGCAACATAGCTGCATGAATTCCGCCAAGCGGACCAGTTTCTGTGAATGTATCCCTCACTGTGGGCAAATCAGTATAATCTCTGTATTTTTCTGGTGTGTTTGTTACAACCAGCAACTTACCGAATATTTCCCTGAGCCTGCCGGAAATCAGTTCGATCATCGGAATACCTCCAATATTAAGAAATGCCTTGTCTTTTCCGTCAAACCTGGAGTTTTTGCCTCCGGCAAGAATCACTGCAGTGAAAAAATCTGTTAGCGGCTTCGTATTTAATTGCTTCTGAGTCATTATCATATAAGCACCATAGTCACCTTCTTACCCAATCTGTATCTCCCGGCCCGATTTACATCTCATTGCCCGATTTGTATCTCATTGCCCGATTTGTATCTCATTGCCCGATTTGCAGATGTCAAGATATTAAAACAACAATTATTTTCCTACTTTTACATTCTAAAACAAAAAAATATGGCAAGCCGCAAAGAACTGAAGAAAAACATACACTACATAACTTTCGAGCTTATATCGGAATGTTTGGTTTATCAGCACTTTCACCCTGACACTCCTGTGGAAAAAACTGATAATATCATCGAACAATTAATACTCCACAGAAATGATTACCTGGCAAGAGTAAACAAACCCGACGGAAAAGATAACAAGGCACTCGTAAAAAAGCATTACAGGGCAATAATTGATGATATAAAAAGCAAGACCATTCCGCTTCTCGATGAGTTGCAGGATAAATAGAGATAAAAAACTGATGAAGCTTCCGCGGTCAATACTTTTTTTCCTGTGCTTTTTTTTGTTTTCCGGACTCTGTTCCCAGGAAAATGATGAAGGCAAAAAAAGGGTGCTGTTCGACTTTGACCAGTCAGGTAACGTACGTGAATACATATTCCAGGTATACAGTGAGGAAGATGATGAGTGGCTGGATGATGTAATGTGGGTTTTCACCTATAATACCGCAGGAGAAACAGTTGAAAAGATTGAGCAATATCTCGATTTTGATTTAGGGGAGTGGGTAAACTACCAGCGATATCTCTCTGTATTTGACGGTAACGGGTTCCTGATCGAATACTACCGGCAGTTCTGGATATTTGGTGAGGAGTCCTGGCAGAATATCTGGCGTGAGTTGCACCGGTATGATAACCACGGCAATAACACCATTTATCTCGAACAAAACTGGGATCAGGAAACAGGGAGGTGGATTGACTATTTCCGCAACCTCTATTTTTATGACGGAGAGAGGAACCTGGTGCAGACAGTCTCGCAAAGCTGGATCCCTGAAAAGCAGGCATGGGATGAAGAGGAATAATGCCCTTCCCGCCGGGACATGACCACTCCCAGAATCATCTGTTTCTGAATTTAACTAACCGGGTTGTCCCTGACGCCTGCGCCGACGCCTTATCTTTATTATAACCAGTCGAACCAAAAATATGATCAGGGCAAGCATAACGATAAGCATCAGGTAAGACCAGACCCTGAGAGGAATTCCTTCCTCTGATACGATTCGTTCGCTTGTGTTCATATAATAAACAGGCATTTCAGGCATGCCTGACTGACCTGTCTCCATTGAGGCTGCATACTCTGCAACTGCCTCCCAAACCTTATATTCGCTGCCATGCCGCGATATTATGGTCTGCTCAAGCGTAACAGGATTACCGTTTTTATCCTTAAGAACCAGTCCCAGTCTGGGCAGTATATCTCCTACCATCGGCAAAAACGATGTGAGGTAGTAATCGGTAACAACGTGGTAGAGCTTCTCTGAATGCCGGTCTATAGCAACATAATTATCATCATCCTGTATTCCCCGGCCTGTATACAGCTCAGCATTTACGACCGACCGGTAGGCTGGCACGGGCATTCCGAGAAACGGTATCGTCAGCCAGGTTGCTTTTCCCGGATCATATGTGTACCGGACACCAGATACCTGCAGGAAATATATATCACCCATAAGCTGCGACAATAAAGAACTTATCTCCAGAACATTCATTATCTCCCTTTCCGTCAGGTACAAAGAAACCAGGGGATATCCGGCCCTGCCATCCGGTCCGGAACCCAGTCCGGAAACTGTTACAAGGTCAAAAAATGAAACCTCCCCTTCCGACCACTCCATTGTGCCGGGAATAATGTCGGCCCTGATGATCCCGTTGCCCTGAAAAGCCACATCAACCCTGTCACCGGTAACCTGCTCACCCATAATGCGCATGGCATCCGTCACAAAATTACCAACGGTGGTCTCCACGAACGGTCCAGGCCTTATCATTTCAAATCCTGAATAAACAACCGGTGCAGTAACATCATCAAACTCACCTACGGTATGGCCTGCAACGAATTCATTTAGTTTTTCAAGGTAAAAATCAGTCATTGCAAGGATATCAGGGTCCTCATCAATGGAACTGTCAAGTGCAATCAGGTAGGGTGATCCGGAAATCTCATTTACGGTTTTCAGCTCACCGGTTTCACTGTTCCACTCAAACTCAATTTTACCAAGGTTGTTCAGGTAATAGCCGGTATGCAGAATAACTGTATTATTCACCACCTCCGGCTCTTTTGTCGTATAGTGATCGTGCCCTCCCAGGATAATATCAATACCATCAACAGCAGCAGCCAGTTCCCGGTCCTCTCCTATTCCTGAATGTGTAAGGGCCAGAACTATATCGGCCCCGGCATCCCTGAGCAGATTAACCTGCCTTGCAGCAGCAGTATGCTGATCCTCAACAGTTACCGGTTCGGCAAAACTGGCAACACTGTATGCCTCCCTGCCAAGCAGTCCCAGTACTCCCAATGTCACCCCGTTGGGAAGCTCATATAACCGGTTTTTTGTAATACCGGGTTCAAGCAATTTATGCCCGTCCGGTATAACCAGGTTTGAAGCAA
>SKND01000273.1 GCA_007120695.1 Bacteroidales bacterium
AATAATACCCGCGAAGAAGATATCACTCTAGAGAGCAATTTGATACTGCAAGATTCAGATCCTGACGACCTTGTTATCATTGAGGAGGCTGTTTTGCAGTGGCATAAAAACAGAAAGTAATGAAGGAGATAATTTGTAAGCCCGCTTTGAAATGTGGTATTTCCGGATAACGGTGTACGGTGATTACATGAGAGAGCGGATATACTTTTAAAAAGATCGGTATAGATCTGAAGCATTTGGGTTGACTGATATTTTAATGGCTTTAACGATTGAAGTTTTCCGCGTGAGCTGGACCGGATTACATTGACACGTTCCTTGCCCTGCCTTGCAATTTATGAATTTATCAATTATTTAAAATGTTGGAATTTTAATAACAATACCATGAAAACAAATTATATAGCCGGTTCTTGTTTCTTGATAATCTCCGCTGCCAGTTGCAGCACCAAAGAAGAGCTTAAGGAGAGACCAAATATTTTGTTTGCCATTTCCGATGACCAGTCATTTCCTCATGCTGGTGCTTATGGAACTAATTGGGTCGTAACCCCGGCCTTTGACCGGGTAGCTAATGAAGGATTATTGTTTTATAATGCTTACACACCAAATGCAAAATGTTCCCCTTCAAGGTCAATTCTTCTCACAGGCCGAAATTCCTGGCAATTGGAAGAAGCAGCCAATCATGTTCCATTTTTCCCGGCTAAGTTTAAAACATTCGCGGAAAGCTTGAAAGAAAACGGATATCTTGCAGGGTATACCGGGAAAGGATGGGCGCCCGGAGATCCGGGTATGATCGATGGAAAACCAAGAGAACTGATTGGTCCCGTGTTCAATGAACATAGAGCAGAACCTCCTGCCAGGTTTATTTCGAATGTTGATTATGCCGCTAATTTTGAAGCATTCCTTAAAGCAAAAGGAGATGACCAGCCCTTTTTTTTCTGGTATGGAGGTCATGAACCTCACAGGGCTTATGAATTTCAGGCAGGGGTCAATATAGGAGGGAAACAACTATCGGATGTTGACGAGGTATTTGAATTCTGGCCTGACAATGACACCGTCAGGCATGATCTTCTTGACTATGCTTTTGAAATTGAGCACTTCGACAACCATCTGGACAGGATGTTAAACTCCCTTGAGGAAAAAGGAATGCTCGAAAATACCATAATAATAGTTACCTCCGATAATGGCATGCCTTTTCCAAGGATTAAAGGGCAGGCATTTAAGCTATCCAATCACATGCCGCTGGCTATCATGTGGCCTAAAGGCATTAAATATCCGGGCAGAGTTATTAATGATTTAGTCAGTTTTGCTGATTTTGCTCCCACTTTTTTAGAAGTAGCAGGCATAAATGTGAATGAAAGCGAAATGCAACCTATGGAAGGAAAGAGCCTTTTACCTTTGTTCAGTGACAGGGCAGGTACCAGTGGACGTGATTTTCTATTGATTGGCAAAGAAAGGCATGATCTGGGAAGACCGGATGATAAAGGATATCCCATTCGTGGTATTGTTACGGATGAATATTTGTACCTTGTAAATTATCATCCGGAACGCTGGCCTGCCGGAAATCCCGAAACAGGCTATATGAACTGCGACGGATCCCCTACTAAAACCTGGATCCTGAATGACCGAAGAGCAAAAGGCGAAAGTTGGTATTGGGATATGAACTTCGGAAAACGTCCGTCAGAAGAATTGTATGACATCAATATCGATCCTGATTGCCTGGTTAACCTGGCTGATAATCCCTCCTACGGCCAGATCAAAAATGAATTACTGGAAAAAATGACATTGGAATTGAAAGCTCAGGGTGACCCCAGAATTTTTGGCAATGGAGATATCTTTGAAGAATATGAGTATGCCCAGCCTGCACAAAGGGACTTCTACAACCGGTTTATGGCTGGCGAGGATTTGAGGGCGGGCTGGATAAATCAAACCGATATTGAAAAGGAAATAATTGATTAGGTTCTTTCAAGAGCCATGCTGTAAGGGTTTTTATTATTATCTTACCCTGATGAAATTTAAAAAATCGGTTTTTACACAATTGATCATTGCCTTTTGCATTATGGCCACATCACTGGCACAGGACGATGCGGAGCGACGCTACCTGTACCCTGTGTTTCCCGATGGTCCCGGTCATGGAATGTATCCGGGCCAGAAACCCAAAGTTGAGGGATGGGCAAAAGAACGTGTGGTTGAAAGACTCAACCGTGGCATAATTGCTCAGCAAACTCAATCAGGGGAGGTTTATGTCGGCTGGCGCCTGCTTGAAACAGATGCTGCCGATGTAGCGTTTAATCTCTACAGGGCCATTGGAGATGATGACCCGCTCAGGCTCAACAGCAGCCCGCTCAAAGTAACAACTGACTTTATAGACAAACAACCTGTCCCCGACCGGCAATCTGCCTACTGGGTAAGGCCCGTGGTAAACGGCAGGGAGCTGGAAGCATCTGAAAAGGCCTACGTGGAGGTGGTTACTGGTAATCCGCCACTGCACTATAAATCCATCAAGCTCCAGGGTGATTACATGCCAGGCAGATCAGGGATTGCGGTATACGACCTGAACGGGGATGGAAACCTTGATTTTGTGATCAAGCAACCGAATTATTCGATAGATCCCGCCGGAAGGCCCAACACTGATGGTACCACATACAAGATCGAGGCATATCTGAGTGACGGGACCTTCCTCTGGAGAAAGGATCTGGGACCGGGTATCGAGCCCGGAATCTGGTATTCCCCCTATGTGGTTTATGACTTCAATGGAAACGGCCGGGGTGAAGTTGCTGTCAAGACAGCACCTGGTGTGGAACGTAATGCCAGCGGACGCGTCACGAGCGGTGAGGAGTGGGTCACCATCCTGGATGGCATGACTGGTCAGGAGATTGCTTCGGCACCCTGGCCGGAGCGCGATGTCCGGTATGGCGACTATAACCGTTCAAGCCGGAACCAGATGGGTGTGGCTTATCTGGACGGGAAAACCCCTTGCCTGCTACTCGCCCGGGGTACTTACAAACTTATGGTTCTTGATGCCTACCAGCTGAAAGACGGACGGTTGGAGAGGCTATGGCGTTGGGACGGTGATGAACAAAACCCGGTCATACGCTCCCAGGGAGCGCATACCATGATCTCGGCCGACATTGATGGAGACGGTCGCGACGAGGTCATACTTGGGTCAGTGGTGATAGATGATAATGGCCTGGCCCTGTGGTCGGCCGGCTTCGGGCATCCTGACAGGATGTACCTGTCTGACATCGATCCCTCGCGTCCCGGAATGGAGATCCTGTTTGGGATAGAGGACTGGCACATTGAAGCTCCTTACAATGGTGTTGCACTTGTTGATGCTAAAACCGGAAAGACAATATGGAATATCGGGCATGCAACATACCACATATCTTCGGTAATGGCAGCTGACATTGATCCGTCGATTCCCGGTCTTGAGATTATGGCCTGGGAGGATCCGAAGGGGGGTACAGCGGGGGCTTCATCAGACAGGTACATGCTCTCTGCTGATGGCCGGCATCTTGCCCGCAACTATGGTGTCCCAACCCGGGCCGAATCCAGGCACTGGATCTTTTGGGACGACGGGCTTCTTCGCCAGATGATAAATACCGAATGGACAGGATCAGGTTTTGAATCTCATATCACCAGATACAACGGACCTCTGGTTGCCACCGGAATTGAGGGCGATGTCCGGTTCACCGCAGACATTTTCGGCGACTGGCGGGAAGAGATCATTACGGTTCTGCCTGGCGAAATTCGCATCTATACAACGACAATCCCGGCAAAGGACCGGCGAGTCACACTCCTGCAAGACCCGGTATATCGTTCGACTGTCACCCATAACTCGATGGGATATTACCAAAGTCCGATGACGGGCTATTACCTGGGTGTAAGCCCTGCTGAAGAAGAAAACCATGAATAGGAATTCTTTCGGCGAGAAGATATTAATTGAATAAAAAATTTCTTAAGATGAAGGTATTAAAATTAGTTTCTGTTTTTATTTTATTGGTGGTATTTTCATGCTCAACTGAAAAAGCGGAATGGCCTGATACTTCCGTGGAGATGAAGCCATGGACTCGCTGGTGGTGGTTGGGCAATGCGGTTGACGAAGATAACATCAAACGTGAGTTGAAAGAAATGGCAGAAGCCGGCATTGGAGGGGTAGAGATCACCTCGATTTACGGTGTCAGGGGGGAAGAACACCGGTTCATTGAATACCTGTCTCCCGAATTTACTGAAATGGTAAAGTTTACAATAGATGAAGCAGGTAAACTTGGTATGGGGGTTTCCCTGGTTCCGGGTGCAGGTTGGAGGTGTGGCGGGCCATTTGTGCCTGAAGAAAAAGGGCTTTGGTCATTGCGGATGCAGAAATTTGAGATGAATGCCGGCGAGACCTGGCAACTGCCTGACAGAATTGTTAATGCAGAGGCAGCTTCATTTCTGGGAGAGGATGGAAGTATCACTGTTTTGCAACCCGACGAAGAATTTGCCTCACCTGTTAACGGAACTGTTTATGTAGCTGAAAGGGTACCAACAGGTGATGATGTAAAAAGGCCTTCCCCGGGCGGAGAAGGACTGGCCATCGACACCTTTAACGAAGAAATAACCAACTGGTACCTGGACGAATTCTGGAAGCGGCTGGGAATTAATGATGCCGGGATACGTTGCTTTTTTCACGATTCGTTTGAGTACGAGGGAAATTTCACCCCAAACTTTACCGGGGAATTCAGAAAACGGCGTGGTTATGATATGAGTGAAGTTTTGCACGTGCTGGCCGGTGATTACGATGATGAAGAGATTTTGGCAAGGGTAAGGTCTGACCACCGTGAAACAGTTTCGGACCTTGTGCTGGGCTCATTTATGCAACCGATGAAAGAGTGGGCCAACAGCCACCAAAGCCTCTTCCGCAACCAGGCACATGGCTCCCCGGGCAATATGCTCGACATTTACGCTGCCAGTGATATTCCTGAAACCGAAATTTTTGGCCGCGTGGAACCAGGAACGACGGCTGTTTTTACAAATAAGTTTGCTTCGTCAGCAGCTAATGTTACCGGACAGCGGCTGGTGTCATCTGAAAGCTTTACCTGGCTCGACGAACACTGGACAGTTACTACTGCAGATATGATGCGGGGCACCAACCGGTTTTTTCTTGCCGGTGTCAACCATATGTTTTTTCATGGCACCACTTACTCACCTGAGGACGCCGAATGGCCGGGCTGG
>SKND01000306.1 GCA_007120695.1 Bacteroidales bacterium
AAGATATATGATAATTGTTCCTCAATTGTTATTCCCTGACCTTTTATATAATAAGATTTTATCATCATCAATTTTCATAAAGAATTCACATATTCAACCAGCTCATCCATCTCTTTTTCGGGTACTTCCTGCTCAATGCCATGCTTGTGTATTGTATAGACATCCTTCATCGTAGCAGCCCTGCCATCGAAAAGATAAGGAGCAGTTCGCCAAACTTCCACAAGCGTTGGGGTATCCCACCCTTTTTGGAACTCTACATCCTGGCCAATCCTGTACATATTTAAATCGGTGTAATAGGGACCCGAATGACAAGCGCCACAACCAAGCTTTTCAAAAACCTTTTTCCCTCGTTCTGCTTTTTCCGATAGTTTACCATCGACAAGATACGGACTGGGAACCGGGCGAAGTGATTTCAGGTACTTATCAACACTTAAGGCATTATCTTCGGAAATTTCGGTAAACTGAATATGGGTAAAGCCTGCCCTGACAGCCATTTCTGCCTTTTCACGAATACCAGAAATCATGGATGGGGGTGTAACATGACTATATAACAAGCTTTTGGTATTTTTTGGATTGCCAACCCCATCATTCAGTAAATCCCAGTTTAGCCCATCTGTGCGCCCATCTCCCGGGTGACAACTATTGCATGACTGCCAGTTCTGAAAACAGTAGGTAGCATCATGGAAAATCCTTTCTCCTTTATCAATTTGTGACTCTATCCTGTTCTCATTCAAACTGACAAACCGGGTTTGTCGGCCATCCAGGTTAACCACATTAAGCACATCGGAAAAATAGGTAGTAATAAATGCTTTATCTCCTGATATAATAAAATCACGGGGACCATTGCCTGTCAGAGGAATTCGCTGACGTATTCCATGCATAAAGGTCAAATCGTAATTCAGGGAATTTTTGTTGGTATAAGAACCATATTTCTCAAGAAAAGCTGGATAATCTATCACGCTAATTTCATGGGTTCCTGAATGTGTGATAACAATTTTGTCTTCAGAAGAATTTATTCCCCATATACCCCCGGCACCTCTTTCCGGATCATCCAGCAAAACGGTGCCGGTTTTTTCAAGTGTACCGACATCAATTATACTCATAGCGCTGGTGTTCATCCAGCCTTGCAGAAGCTGGCTGGTTGGCAGCCCGAAACGCGCCAGAGTATGCGTGACAAAGATATATTTGCCATCCGGACTCAAAGTTATACCGCTTAAGGCATTGCTTCCGCTGGCCAGTTGAATATCCTTAACCTTTATAAATCCATCCAGATCTATAACTGACACGCTGGCGGCAACCGTATCCAGATCGGCACGCTGTGCAGGTAAAAAATTGTTCACAAAAAGATACTTGCCTTTTGAATCAGTAACGGCTCTGAACGGCTCGCGTAAAACTTCCACAGAGGCAACTATCTGCCGGCTGTGTAAATCGATTTGGGTGACAGTGTTTTCAAACTGGTTTAGCACATAAAGTGTCATCCCGTCAGACGAAAGCAATGGTGCTCTCGCTCCGGAACCTGTATTAAGGCTTCTTTCAACTTTACCGGATTTAAGGTTAAGAAAATGGACCTTCCCAACTGTTTCGAAAGTTGTAATATAAGCATAATCTCCTTTGGTGGCAATCCCTGTGGGAACCTCTTCAAATTCCCAAACGCGGACTGGTTTATCAAATTCAGCGGGGTATAACACCACCGTTTTATCCCCTTTGTTGGATACCAAAAACTTGTTATCGGAAGTTTCTTTTATATCCGTCGGGTAATGAGGCCGTGTCCTATTACCCTTTTGGTGGCCATAAATTACCAGGATGGACAAAACCACCACCAAACTAATTAATAGATATCTCATTGAATTCATATGTTATAATATCAAAAAATGCAACCAGCAAATATTAACCATTATTATACCCCAACTCAAACGAAATACTTTGAGTAACAGACATTATTGATTTTGCATACCTCTCTATGGTCTCTTTGGGTAATCTGTCTTTGGGGCCGGAAATCCAGATTGTACCACAGGGGGCATTAATATAACTGAATATCGGCGCACCCACACAAACAACCCCGGACAACTCCTCTTCTAAATCAACAGCATACCCATTTCTCCGGACGGTTTCAAGCTCTTCAAGATAAGCCTCTTTTGTATGAATTGTATTGGCATTGTATCTTTCGAAATTCATTTTCGACAAATGGGTGTTGCGTGTACTTTCCGGCATAAATGCCATCATAGCTTTTCCCGGAGCAGAACAGTGCAATTCCAGTAATTTACCAGGAGCAAGTACGAAACAAAAAGGATATGTTCCAAGTACCTGTTCTATAAATAGTCCCTTCTCCTCTCCCATCACTCCAAAACAAACCGTCTCTTTTACAATATCCCGTAGTTCGCGCATCTTAGGAAGTACTGCATCCAGCATACCTTGCTCTTGTATGGCATGAAATCCAAGCGTAAGCATTTTTCTGGAAAGGTTGTATTTTTTGGAAGTTTCGTTTTGAAGTAAATATCCAAGCCTGACCAATGTGTTTAGGATCCTGTAGGCAGTTGTTTGTGAAATCTTCACTTCCATCTTGATTTCATTCAAGGTCATCGCCCTGTTGGAACTTGCCAGCAACTCCAGTATAAATATTCCCTTTTCTAAATTGGGGACTTTGTAGTTATCTGAAAACTTCCCCCCTTCATTTTCCATATATAAAATACCTTTTCATATTTGGAGTAAATATAACCGACAAAAATTATAAAAAAAAATTTATGAGTAAAAACTCTTTGCCGTATCTGCTTTTATTGCGAAAAGGACCGCCGCTGCCAATCCATGGAGAGTAAGTACCTGCATTAAACCTGGCCCGTTGTCACTGGAAAAACTGATAGCCTGTTTTTATTACTTTTGTTTAAAAACAATCTCCAATGTGGGTCTTACTTGGAATCATATCATCTTTTTTCCTTGGCATTTATGATCTGTTCAAAAAAACTGCCCTGGCGAACAATGCCGTCATGCCTGTGCTGTTTTTGGCCAGCCTGACCAGCGCATTGATCTTTCTCCCGTTAATACTTGTTTCTTCTGGTGCCCGACCGGATCAGGCTGAAGCTTTATGGTACGTTCATCCGGTCTCCGGACGTGAACATCTGCTGATATTTTTAAAGTCACTCCTCGTGGCCACCTCATGGGTGCTCTCCTATTTTGCCCTGCGGCATCTGCCTATAACAATAGTAACTCCGATACGCGCATCCAGTCCGCTCTGGACCCTGGTTGGTGCGTTGATTATTTTTGGCGAAAGGCTTACTCCCCTGCAATGGCTTGGCATCACTGTAACGATCGTGTCTTATTATCTCTTCTCCCTTGCCGGGGGAAGAGAGGGCATAAACTTTCAAAAAAACAAATGGGTGCTGTTTATTTTTCTGGCAACTATTGCCGGGGCCGGCAGCGGTTTGTATGACAAGTTCCTTATCAGCAACATAGAACGAATGTCGGTACAGGCTTGGTTTTCAATATACCTGATACCGGTATTGCTTATTCCCACAGTAATTGTATGGCACCAGAACAGGAATAAAAACATTCCCTTTTTCTGGAAACCCGTAATTCCGCTGATCGGCATAACCCTTACATTATCCGATTATTCATATTTCTATGCCCTCTCCTTTGAAGACTCACTCATATCCATCCTGGCAGTTTTAAGGAGGAGCAGTGTACTGATATCCTTTACTGCAGGTGCTTTCCTTTTCAGGGAAATAAACTTAACCAGGAAGTCGCTCGTACTTGCAGGTATCCTTATCGGGGTTTTCTTTATTATTCTTGGCAGCTGACACAGGCGATTAACTATCTTTTGGATTTACTGATCGCATGTGTATATATGTATAAACCTAATTACCGATCATACCCAATGCATATCCGGCGTCATCAGAGAGTTCCTGGTTTTGTTTCAACTCCTCATAGATATCCCGGTAGGAATCATCGGCTATCCATGAAAAATCTTTCAGCAAAATCTTTTTGCAATCCAGGGTGGATTTGCGGGATTTCAATAACTCCCGGATAACATCATGATATTCATCCATCTGTTCCTGATTATCAAGATTCTCAGCAATAAGCTTTTTAAGGATATTGAAACAATCGTCAGATTTACCAATCTCGTAATCCTGCATTCTTTTTTTAATGGGTGTGATATCTGAATATATATCCTCAAAAAATCCCCACCTCAAACTTTCTGTCTCTGTGGGGAAGGAAGAAGGTGGTTCTTGAGTAACTTTACCGGTTGCAGCCCATTCAGCACCTCGCTGAAGTGTAGTAACAAAGCCTGCACACTCCATGGCAGGAAAGAATAACCCACCGCCGGCATGCCCTAAAACAGTATGGAAAATCCGTCCTGAGCCATAAGTGATTGTCATCAGCATCGGTTCATTACGGCCTGTACCGCCAAATTCCTCATCTGCATGGGCATAAGCAAGAATCTCCAAATTCTTAGCAGGCCCGCGAAGTTCTGAGTAGAGCTCATCCTGTGCATGCATCCACTTCTCAGGTAGTCCACTCAAAATGGGATGGGATGGTTTGTATGACTGAACTTGAAACTCATGTTCACTTCCGTGTGATCCACCTCTACCGGGGGATTCATCACGGATAACCTCTCCATCACTGATGTAGACATACGGACCTGATCCTTCATCACGTCCGCCCCATCCACCCAGGCCGATAATTTCATTATATTCGGGCCAGTCGGGAAATGCGTTGCTTGCAGCATGATATACAACCACACCACCCCCGTTTTCGACGTATCTAACAAAATTGTTTCGGGTCTCCCCGGGCCAGTCATCACCAGTATAATCCAGAACGACCACATCATATGGGCTAAAATCAATAATAAAGCCGGACATATCCTCTCCCCCTCCGGGAGAAACAGCTATCTCTGCTGTAAACTTTCCGGATTTTTCAATTATAGATTTTAAAGCAATGCTGCTTCTTTGCCAGTTATGATTATTCTGCCCGGTCAATATAAGTGCATCCATAGTGCTATCTTGTGAGCAGGAAAAATTTACCAATGCAATTGATAAAACTACCAGGATAGAAATTATTTTTATTTTCATGTGTATAAAGCAGAGTAATCAAGTTAATATTCAATTAATTATGTTTAACAGGTAATTCATATTCAGTGTTTCAATTCCGATGGAACCCGCATGGTTTGTTTATGTTATTTTGTCTGCCGAAGGCTGATGCGGGTTTCA
>SKND01000129.1 GCA_007120695.1 Bacteroidales bacterium
AATCCCCTGGCTACGGTATTGTCGGCTGCCCTGATGTTTGAGTATGCTTTTAACCTCAATCATGAAGCAGGTCTGATCAGAAAAGCTGTTGATGCCTCACTTGCAAAGGGAGTTGTGACTGAAGATATTGACTCTACGGGTGCTAAAAGTACCTCTGATGTTGGCGACTGGCTGGCAGGATGGATAGAAAGCGTAAATGACTAATTCCCGGTAAAAACTATGAAAAAGGTTCTTAAATTCGGCGGAAGTTCGTTGAGTGACCCTCCCGCACTGGCTACCTTGCTGGAAGTCATTTCTGAAAATATTGAAAAAGGTAATGAGGTAATAATAGTATGCTCGGCGCTTGACGGGATTACCAATCTTATTAATGACCTTGTGGAGATTGCAATTGCCGGCAATGATATATCACACGGGATGAGAGATCTTGAAGAGCGTCATTACGGGCTTGTCAGATCCCATCTGGAAGTAAAACGGCAGAACCAGGTGCTGCTGGGACTCAAACTATACTTCAACCAGCTGGAAGAGATGCTTTCGGGCATATCGGCGCTCGGAGAGGTTTCTGCCCGTACAGTAGACCGTGCACTCTCCTATGGTGAGCTATGTTCAGCCTTCCTCTTTGCCTCACTGGCTGATCAGTACTGCAAAAAGGCAGTATTTGCCGATACCCGTCAACTGATAAAAACCGACAGTAATTACGGACAGGCCAATGTAAATGAAGAGTTCAGCAATTCTCTCATAAATACTTTTGTGAAGGAAAACGAGGGCTCTATCCCTGTATTTACAGGATTTATAGCCTCAAATGAAGCCGGCATAACCACAACCCTGGGACGTGGCGGATCCGATTATACGTCTGCCATTGTTGCAGCAGCACTTGATGCTGATGAGATACAGATATGGACAAATGTTGACGGAATTATGACCGCCGATCCGAGAATGGTAAGAAAGGCATTTTCCATTCCGCGGCTGTCATATAGTGAGGCGGTTGAAATGAGCTATTTTGGTGCAAGAGTCATACATCCTCCGACGATGTTTCCTGCCAGGGCTAAAAATATTCCCATCGTAATAAAAAACAGTTTTAATCCGTCGTTTGAAGGTACGGTTATTTCTGAAACCTCAACACTTAATGGTTCTCTTATTAAAGGGATATCATGTATTTCTGAAATATGCCTCATTACTATCCAGGGCGGAGCGATGGTCGGGGAGAAGGGTTTCAGCGGCAGGTTGTTCAGCCGTCTTGCCGGAGAAGGGATCAATGTATTACTGATCACCCAGGCCAGTTCCCAGCACAGTATCAGCCTGGCCATCAGTCCCCGTGACATATCCCTGGCCCGGAGGGTAATAAACAGGGAGTTTGAGCAGGACTTTGAAACAGGCAGGCTCGATCAGCCCGATTTTGATGATACTCTGAGCATTATTGCCGTTGTAGGGGAGAACATGAGGCGCAAAAGGGGACTCTCGGGCAAGGTGTTCAGCTCCCTGGGGAGAAGTGGTGTTAATGTTATAGCCATTGCCCAGGGTTCATCTGAATTGAATATTTCTGTAGTAATTGACCGGAGGGATGTTTCCAAAGCCATGAACTCGGTTCATGACGACATGTTTTTGTCGCCGGTCAAAACCCTTAATGTATTTTTTTGCGGAGTTGGCAATATTGGCGGTACCCTGTTGCGCCAGATAGACAGCCATCACTCCTTTCTTGAAGAAAAGCGGCATATTAAGCTTAGCCTTATCGGTGTATGCAACAGCAAGTCGATTCTTTTCAACCCGGAAGGAGTCAGTGCCAAATCATGGAAACATGATCTGCAGCAGAAGGGCGAGAAGGGAACCGTGAACGATTTTATTGAACGGGCGTTTGAGATGAACCTGCCAAATTCAGTTTTTGTTGACAATACCGGTAGTATAAAGGTGCCTGAGCTCTACCCCAGGCTATTTGAAAAGAGCTTTTCAGTTGTAACCTGCAACAAGATAGGGAATACAGGTAAATTCAGCACATATGCAAAATACCGGGATGCGTCGTCTAAATTCGGGGTTGATTACCTGTATGAGACAACTGTTGGTGCAGGATTACCCATAATTAAAACTCTTCAGGAGCTGCTTGTCTGCGGTGATGAAATACTGAAGGTGGAAGCAATACTGTCGGGAACTATATCCTTTGTTTTCAATAATTATAAAGGAGACCGCACTTTTGCCGAAGTTGTCAGGCTGGCACAGGAGAATGGATTTACTGAGCCTGATCCGCGCGATGACCTGAGCGGACTCGATTTTGCCAGAAAAATGCTGATCCTGGCGCGTGAGACGGGACTTAAAACTGAATTTGATGATCTGGATCTGGCACCCATACTGCCTGATAACTGCCTGAATGCCACTTCGGTCGAAGATTTTTACAAAGAGCTTGAAGTTTCTGAAGATTATTTCAGCGCGATGAAGAGAAAAGCTGCTGAGGAGAACAAGGTGATGCACTATGTGGGAATACTTGAAGGTGGAAGGGTGAAGACCGAATTGCTGATGCTCGATTCCGGGCATCCATTTTATAACCTGTCCGGCAGCGATAATATCATCTCATTTACAACCAACCGGTATTTGGATAACCCCATGGTTATCAAGGGACCGGGTGCCGGGGCAGAAGTGACCGCTGCGGGCGTGCTTGCAGATCTGGTAAGGGTGGGAGCCGATTGATAAAAACTTATAGCCATTATGAAGTCAGTTTCTGTTTTCGCACCTGCTTCAGTAGCCAATGTCAATTGTGGCTATGATGTGCTGGGCTTTGCAGTTCACCGGCCCGGCGATGAGGTGCACATGAGCCTTAACGGTTCGGGTGTTGTGAGTATTGATCATATTGGCGGTGATGATGGCAGACTTCCGAGGGATCCGGCGAAAAACAGTGTTAGTGCCGTGGTTATTAATTACCTTAAGCATATTGGTTCGGAGCAGGGACTGGGTATAAAGTTATACAAGAAGATGCCATTCGGCAGCGGACTGGGTTCCAGTGCCGCAAGTGCTGTCGGGGGACTGGTAGCGGTGAATGAATTGATGGGAAATCCGCTCACCAGGATGGAACTGCTGCCTTTTGCCATGGAGGGAGAACGGATAGCCTGCGGGAATGCTCATGCCGATAATGTTGCGCCTTCACTTCTTGGTGGTATTATTCTTATAAGGTCTTACGATCCGCTTGACGTTATCTCTCTTCCGGTGCCGGATCAGCTTTGTTGCGGACTGGTTTATCCGCATGTCGAGATACCTACCATGGCAGCAAGGCAGATTATAAGGACAAGTATTCCTATGTCGTCTGCCATAAGGCAGTGGGGTAATGTCGGGGGACTGGTGGCGGGGCTCTTTACGAATGATGCAGGCCTGATAGGCAGGAGCCTGGTTGATCATATTGTCGAGCCGGTTAGAAAGATGCTTATCCCTCATTTCGATGAGATGCGTACAATTGCTTTGGAGTATGGCGCCCTGGGGTTCGGGATCTCAGGTTCGGGACCAACAGTGTTTGCATTATGCACCGATGAAAATACTGCAGGGAAGGTCACATCTGCACTTGCTGAAAAACTGAAGGAGCACGGGCTAGGATCAACATGTTATGTTTCCCCTATAAACAAGCAAGGGGCGAGGGTAATTGAAACCGGCTGACTGCTTTTCCGTTACAGACCCTGCACCATGTATGCATGAATTTTGTATCTTAATAAAATTGCAAATTGCACTGAAAACAGCATGCAAAATCGACCATCAGGTCCAAATATTTTTTTTTTGCCTGGGGGTGACATGGTTTATTTATAATTAGTTGTTCAAAATGGATTATTACAGTACTAACGGACAATCACCACCGGTATCGCTCAGGGAGGCTGTGATGCGGGGACTGGCACGGGATGGGGGACTGTATATGCCTTCGTCGGTTCCTGTATTGCCTCAATCTTTTTTCAGTTCAATAGACAGCCTTAAGTTCACGGAGATAGCGTTCGAGGTGGCTTGTGCTTTCCTGAAAGATGATGTCGATGAAGAGATAATTGCAGGCATAGTTGATGAGTCGCTTGACTTTCCGGTACCTGTGAAAAAGGTTGCCGGCAACGTCTACTGCCTTGAATTGTTTCACGGTCCTACCATGGCATTCAAGGATGTAGGCGCCAGGTTTATGTCGAGACTTATGGCATACCTGTACAAGGATGAGAGTAAGGCACTGAATGTAATAGTTGCCACGTCGGGTGATACCGGATCGGCTGTTGCAGCGGGATTTCACGGGGTAGAGGGTATCAACGTATTTGTGCTTTTCCCGAGAGGCAAGGTCAGTCCCCTCCAGCAGAAACAGATCACCACCTGGGGTGGTAATATCCATGCCGTTGAGGTTGACGGCAGTTTTGATGATTGCCAGAGACTTGCTAAGATAATGCTGGTTGACAGGGATCTAAGCAGCAGGATGGTGCTTACATCTGCCAACAGCATAAATATCGCGAGACTGATTCCACAGAGCTTCTATTACTTTTTTGCATATTCCCGGTTGAAATATTCCGGCAGACCGGTTGTTTTCAGCGTGCCAAGCGGAAATTTCGGAAACCTTACCGCAGGATTGATGGCCGGGGCAGCCGGACTTCCCGTGCACAAATTCATTGCCTCAACCAATGCCAATGATGTATTTCCTAAATTCCTGGAATCCGGCAAATATATTCCGTCCCCTTCGCTGCAAACAATCAGCAATGCCATGGATGTGGGAGATCCGAGCAATTTCTCACGAATAAACGACCTGATGGGACAAAGCATTGACAGTTTCCGCGAAAGCATAATTTCATGGTCTTTCGGCGATAGTGAAACAGAAAATGCCATCAAAAAGCTTTGGTCAGACACCGGCTATATCATGGACCCGCATGGTGCAGTGGCGTATCTCGGACTAACTAGGTATCTTGAAGAGAGTGACGATGATGTGAGCGGTGTTTTCCTGGGTACTGCCCATCCGGCAAAATTCCCGGAGACGATGGACCGTATCATCAATGGTACGGTGAAGCCTCCGCCTCAATTGGAGGGTGTGCTGAAACGGGAGGAGAAGTTTCATTCAATGGGAATTGATCCGGCTGAGTTCAGGGAATTTATCATAGATATTAATCTTTAGTGTTATACTGGTACGCTTCCTGAAAAAATGTTGTATTTTGTAATAAAATTAACTTCCTGATATGATACAACACAAAAATACGGAAGAAATGCTGCCTGGGGCCCC
>SKND01000164.1 GCA_007120695.1 Bacteroidales bacterium
CGCACATCTTCATCAGGCGGGGGCAGAAGATAAATCCAGTTTACTTAATTTTAGCTTAACCAGTTAAAAAACACAAAAATGAAGCGTTCTAAATTAATTATACTCTTGGGTATAATGTTCACAAGCTATGCCTTTGCCCAGAATGAATCTGATGCTCTGAGATACTCCCAGAGGTTTTTCGGGGCTACAGCACGATCAGCCGCAATGGGAGGTGCCTTTGCTTCTCTCGGAGGTGATTTTTCCTCTCTTGGATACAACCCGGCGGGAATAGCCGTTTTCCGTACTACAGAACTTACGTTTACTCCTTCATTTTCAATGGAGGACATAAGTACCAGGTATATGGGAAGCAGCAGGAATGAGACGGACTACAGTTTCGGAATGAATAACCTGGGTCTTGTAGCAAGTTTTAATAATAACCGCGAAAAAGGATGGGTGGGAACCAACCTGGGTGTGGGATATAACCGACATAATAATTTTAATAAGAATCAGGTGATAGAGGGTGTGAATTTTAGCAGCTCAATGGCCGACTATTTCATTGACGGACCCTATGGAGCAAATGGCTATCACCCCGATCAACTCGAGCCATTCTGGGAGAGGCTTGCTTTTGATACCTATATAATTGATACGGTACCCGGGTACTGGGACTGGTACGAAACGCCTGTTATGCTCGGACAGACACAACGGGAGATTATTTCTACCAGCGGATATACCGGCGAGTGGCTTTTCTCCTTTGGCGCAAATTATTCCCATAAGTTTTATGTTGGTGCAAGCTTGGGAATTGAGTCAGTAGACTATTCAAGAAAATCCAACTATACAGAGACTGATGATATGGATCTCAGTGACTTTAGCCAGTTCAGGTTTTCCCGGAATCTGAATACCTCAGGGACAGGATATACCTTTAAGGCCGGAGCCATCTACAGACCTGTTGACTTACTGAGATTTGGTGCGTCAGTTCATCTGCCGACTTTCTATAAACTGCAGGACGAGTATTCTCATATGATGGAATCATGGTTTGACACAGGCGATTATTATAGCGCTGAACCAACCAACGTCAATGGTAACCCTATTGGCGCCAGGATCAAGGAGTACTCACTTACCACTCCTTTCAGATTTGTAGGAGGTGTTGGATTGATGTTGCCGGCCCAGCTGGGGGTTATAAGTGTTGATTACGAGTATGTAGATTATACTTCTATGAGACTTAGAGAAGCGGATGGCGGATATGACTTTTATGATGAAAATCAGATAATTCAGGATGTTTACCGGGCTACAGGTAACTTGAAAGCCGGTGCAGAACTGAGGCTGGGTGCATTTATGCTGAGAGGGGGATATGCCTACTACAGTAGTCCATATTCTGATGATCAGGTCAATAAGGATGCAGGGATCACTTCATACTCTGCTGGATTTGGTTTCAGGGAAGGCAGGTTCTTTTTTGATATCGGGTACGTTATGACAACTCAGGAAGAACACTATTACCTCTATGAATACCAGGATATGGAGACTGCTCTTGGAAAAAGTACAAATAACAGGTTTCTCATGACCGTTGGCCTGAGGTTTTAAGGCCCCGCCAATACATCCATCTAATTACTGGTCCGGGTAAACATGCCGACACTGCATGATTATCCGGACCAGTAATTTCCAATAAACAGTTATTCTGGTTTCATCATCCTGACAGATTCTTTCAGGTATGAACCTGCATCAGGGCCCAGATTGAAAAGAAGATCGATGATTGAGAGGTTGGGCTGGAAACCGTGCCTGTTATCAAACACCTGACAATACTCATTTATTTTGAATTCCCGGCCGCTCTGACTTTTTGAGGGTTTTGGATGTATGGTTTCCCGCATATCATTTACATCGGGTGGGGGAGTGGCCATAAAGGAAGAAGTAAATCTCCAGTTTACATCAAGTTTAAGAACAGTTAACAACCTGTCAAGTATTACTGCATTAAGATCTATCAGGTAATCATATTTTCTTTCAAAAAACACTCTGAAATCATCAAAATAGTATTCAAAAAATGGCGCAGACCTGTAAGCTGAATTAATCGATATTAAATGCAACCGTTGCCAGCTGTAACTGTAATCTGGCTTTTTCTCTTTTATTGGCGTTTTTTTCCCCCTGAATCTTTTAACCGGTATAATCAGGGATAATTTACCGTTGGCCGAAAGAATGTTGCACCTGTTTCTGTAGCTTTGCTTGCTGTAATTTTCAAATCTTTCTACAAGGGTTTCCTTGTGTACGGATATGTGGGCCATATATTCTACGGGAGGAAAATATGCTGTTGAGAGAAGTAACTTTTCTTTCGGATAAAACATAGTTGTCTTATATAAAAAATGCCTGAATCTTTCATAGTCAGATTCTTAATGCCAGGATATTGTAAAATTAATTTACCGCTAAAAAATCTTTTATTATATTTACAATTTAAAAATAGTCAAAATTTATTTTTTTCAACAATGCATCAGAAATTAAAACAATATTTCTCCGTTTTATAGTAAATACCAGTTGTGTAGTGGATAGATAATAGATATTTATTTATATAAAATGTTGTTAAACAGCTTAATAATTTGGATTACAATTACAGGCAAATAAAATAAAAAATGAATATGAAACGACGTGAATTTATCAGGAAATCTGTAGGAGCCGGGTTTATTGCCGGTACAACTTTATCATTTACGGGGTATAATAAACTTTTCGGAGCTGAACTGAACGAGAAAAACACTCCTTATGACCTTGTTGCAGCCCGTGGTGGAGAACCGGAAGTTATGTTTGACCGTGCCATCGCAGCAATGGGTGGTATGCAAGCCTATGTCAAACCAAATCAGTCAGTTCTGGTGAAACCAAATATCGGCTGGGATGTTATCCCCGAAAGGGGAGCTAATACAAATCCCGGTCTTGTGAAAAGGATTATTGAACATTGTTTTGAGGCAGGAGCACGTGAAGTTATTGTTTTTGACCATACATGTGACAACTGGAGAAGGAGTTATGAGAACAGCGGGATTGAAAAAGCCGTTAATGATGGAGGCGGAAGGATTATCCCCGGCAATGATGAGAGTTTTTACAGGGATGTTACCCTGCCGGAAGCGAGGCAGATGAAAGAGGCTAAAGTTCACGAGGCACTTATTAATGCCGACGTGTTTATCAATGTTCCCGTCCTGAAGCATCACGGAGGCGCACAGATTACGATATCAATAAAGAACCTGATGGGTATTGTTTGGGACAGGAGGTATATGCACAGGAATGATTTGCAGCAATGTATTGCAGATTTGGGTTCTTACCGTAAACCGGACCTGAATATTGTTGATGCTTACAGGGTTATGATGCAAAATGGTCCGAGAGGAGTCTCGGAGGATGATATAGTAGTTATGAAATCACTTATAGTTTCGCCTGATATGGTAGCAGCCGATGCGGCAGCATCCAGGTTGTTCGGCGCTACTCCGGCCCAGATCGGTCATATCAGGATAGGACATGAGATGGGTCTTGGTAATATGGACCTTGAAAGCCAGTCAATTCACAGGATAGTGGTATAAAAAAATAATTACCGGGATTTACACCCTGCCCAATGTGGTTCTGATGAACCCGGGCAGGGTTTGTCATTTTAAGACCCGGGTTCCTTTTATTTAATTTTAATAATAATAATATCCAGATGCAACCAAAACACCTGAAACCTTTGCGAGTAGTCATATCACTGTTTTTTTTGATTATTGCATCGCTTATTTTTATCGATTTCCGACAGGAGTTTTCAGAAGGTTTTATTTCCGGATTTCTTTTCCTGCAATTCGCTCCCTCAGTTGTCAGGATCTTTCAGGTAATGAGCATGTCGGCTCTGGGATTTATCGTCATCCTTGTATTGACATATCTTTTTGGCCGGATATACTGTTCAACAATCTGTCCCCTTGGTATTTTTCAGGATGTTATATCCTGGCTATCCATTAAATTCCGGAGAAAGAAGTGGCCATACAAATTTACAAAGCCGCACAATATTCTGAGATATTCAATTCTGGCATTAACGGCCGTGTTCATGGTATCGGGCAGCATATTATTGCTATCTCTTCTTGACCCCTACAGCAATTTCGGGAGGATTGTTACCTACTTTGTGAAACCAGTGGTTGTGGGAGTAAACAACTGGTTGGCACCTGTTCTTACCTCAAGGGGCATCTATTCTGTATTTCCGGTAACTCTGCCGGCTATAAGATGGGAAATAATGATTTATCCCATGCTGATACTTGGTCTGATTCTGTGGTTATCTTATAAGTATGGAAGGTTATACTGCAATACCGTTTGTCCTGTCGGAACACTTTTAGGTTATGTGTCAAAATATTCTCTGTTCAGGATATATATAGATGAAAGCTCGTGTACAAAATGTGGTCGGTGTGACCGGATCTGCAAGTCATCTTGCATGAATTTCAGAGACGGGGAGGTTGATTTTTCAAGATGCGTAGCATGTTATAATTGTCTCTCAATCTGTCCGGATAATGCAGTAAAATACTCCTTGCTAAAATCGAACCCAAACCCCGTAATGAGGGAGGCTACTGTTACCGTAACCGGAAAGAAAGCTGATGAATCAAAACGTAATTTTTTACTGAGTTCCCTTGTCATGTTATTCGGGATTAACAGGTTTTCGAAAGCTGCCGTAGATGATATACCAACGCCAGAGCAGGATACGACAGTACCTGAGGATAAGAATTTTCCAATATCTCCTCCCGGATCAATATCTCTTGATCATTTCAACAAGGCCTGCACTGCGTGCACTTTATGCGTCGGTGTTTGCCCGACTCATGTTTTACAGCCTTCATTGCTGGAGTATGGATTAGGTGGATTTCTGCAACCCAGGATGGATTTTCATTCAGGGTTTTGCAACTTTGACTGTACATCTTGCGGGGAGGTTTGTCCTACCGGTGCTATTTTACCTCTTACACAGGATCATAAACACGTAACCCAGATTGGGGTTGTTAAGTTCCAAAGGGAGAATTGCGTGGTTTATACGGATAATACTTCCTGCGGGGCATGTTCTGAGCATTGTCCAACACGTGCGTGTGATATGGTGCCCTATATTGGAGAACTTACCATTCCTGAAGTAAATGAAGATACCTGTATAGGATGTGGAGCATGTGAATATATATGCCCTACAAGACCATACAGGGCAATTTATGTTGATGGCAATAAGAGGCATGAAATAGCAGACAGGCC
>SKND01000424.1 GCA_007120695.1 Bacteroidales bacterium
CATGCTTCGGGCATTCTTATTTCAATGATCAATTACCCGGAGATAACATGCTTCGGGCATTCTTATTTCAATGATCAATTACCCGAAGATAACATGCTTCGGGCATTCTTAACCATTCAATCTGGTAATTATCGATATTTATTACCGGTGACTTTCATAATATTTTGTCACGCCGTAAAATGGATCAATATCCTGATACATTTGATTTATAAGAGTTTTGATTTATCTCACTCATATTTCAGGCCTTACTCTTGTATAAAATCCCAGCTTATCAGGGTGGTCATAAATATAAATGTCTTTATCAAGTTTACTTAGCATTAACAGTGAAATAATATCGCCTCCCGCAACCCATGTAAATATGACCCCAAAGAACAAAATTGAGCTGTTTCCGAGCAAAATTCCAATAAATGCAGGTAGTATCCCCAAAATTATAAGCGGCAATGCTGCTCCAACTATGTATTGCCATACCTTCAATGGCTCTCTGCAGTGGCAATATGGTGAAAGAAACTTCCAGTTAAATCCGAACTTTATCGATTTAAATCCATTGTGCAGATATAAACTCCAACCTATACCATGCAGTATTTCATGTATTATAACACCAGCAATAATAACTGGAATAAAATACTCAACAAAAAAGACAATACCTGATCTGAGTTCATCATAGTTCCAGACAAATATAAAAGAACCGGCATAAACCAACAAAACAGGAATGATCATACCCAGCATATAAAGATGGGCAGGTCCGGAAGCAATGGTATATTCAACAACTTTGTCCTTTCCCTTTTCCTCTTTCATTTCTATGATCTGCTTTAAATCATCCGGATAATTAATTAATCTTTACTGCAATTATTGATTAATCTTTACTGCAATTATTGATTAATCTTTACTACAATTATTGATTAATCTTTACTGCAATTATTGATTAATCTTTACTGCAATTATTGATTAATCTTTACTGCAATTTTTGATTAATCTTTACTGCAATTTTTGCTCTTACCACTTCAGCAAACTTTTTCCTGTTGAGTACTCAATTATAAGCTGCTCATTCGCCGGAATGTTGATTATTCATCAATTGCCCCACATCATTATATTTAATGAACATCATTAATATTCTGCTCGCTTTCCTTTAAGGCAAATATATAACAATTATAGGGGGGTTCCTCAGCTTAAAGCAACCTTCATTGATAAAAACCTGGGCAATTATTTGATAAAATAATTCATATTCAAACCTTTTAGCATCTAAAATGTTATTAACTTGCATATGACACAAGCATATGACTGAATACATTATAAACCAGTTAATCCATTGCTGTTTATATTATTAACTAAATAACCCCGGAGTATCAAATTAGTTTATAAGCATTTGAATATTAACCCTAATACTTAAAATTATGAAGCTTTTGACTGGAATATCACTTAGTCTTGCGTTAATGATGAGTTCGTTAGTATCCGCGCAGGATTGCACCATGTACTTTCCTGACAGGATTGGAACTGTTAGGGAAATGAAATTTTATGACCAGAGAGACAGGCTTACTACAATCACAAAACAGGAAATTATTGATAAAATTGAAAGCGTTAACAATACAAGCGTGAAAGTAAGGTCAACAAGTTACGATAAAGATGAAATTGAAGTTCATGAAGGAGAACTGGAAATTATTTGCGAAGACGGAGTATTCAGGTTTGATCTGAGAGATTTCCTTGATCCTAATACACTTGCCGCCTATGAAGAAATGGGTATTGAAATAACTGCAGATAATCTTATTTACCCGGCAGCCATGAGTGAAAATGATATATTGCCAGACGGTGAACTTACTATGGTTGTTAAAAGTGGTAATACCACAATCGTAACCATCGGTATAACAATATCAAACAGGACAATTGAAGGGATTGAGGATGTTACTACTGATGCCGGTACCTTCACATGTTATAAAATCAGTTATGATATTTCAACAAAAGCAGGTTTTATTACTACCAGCGGTAGTGCGATTGAATGGATCGCTCCCGAAGTAGGACTGGTAAGAAATGAAACCTTTAACAGAAGGGGAAGATTAAATGGCTACTCTGTACTTACGAGTTTGACTGAATAATCTGAGTACCTGCTGAACTGACAGGGTTAATTTGAGTACTCGCGGAAATGACTGAATAATATGAGAACCTGCTAAACTGACAGGGAAAACCTGGAATTCAGGTTTTATACCTGTCCGTTATTTGCTGTTTGCTGTTTAAATGCTCAGTAAATCATAGTGGTATGCCGGGTTCAATTGGGTTGGAAATTATTATTTTCCGCGAAAGCTTAAACCCCGACAAATGAAGCCTGTTATAACAAAATGATTAGTTAGGAGAATTCGAAATTTTTCCAAAAGCGCATATCCTGGTCAATTATTAACATAAAAATATTTATATTCGTCAATTATTTATTAATTAAACCTTTAGGATATGAAAAAATTATTATCTCTGATAACTGTGACAGCAAGTATTGTGCTGATATTTAGCTCATGTCAGAGTGAACAGGAATGGGAACAACTGTTTAACGGACGTGATCTGAGCAATTGGGATATGTATCTCGGTTCATCTCTCGGACCGGAATTTGATGATCTCGCAGAAGCGGCAACAATTGAAGGAGTATATTCAGTGGTTGAAGAAGAAGGAGAAAATGTAATCCGGATATCGGGAGAAATTAACGGATCTCTTGCTACAAGGGAGTCATTTGAAAATTACCACCTCAAATTAGTATTTAAATGGGGAGATGAAGTATTTTCACGCAGGAACAGCGGACTACTCTATCATAGTTTCGGTGATTTTGGTGTAGCTTTCGGTACCTGGATGCCCAACATCGAATTCCAGATGATGCACCAAAGTCTTGGAGATAACTACCTGATGGAGAATACGACTGTAGAAACAGAGGCCTTCAGGGATGAAGAACTGGGTCAGTTTGTCTATACTCCGGGTGCTGAAAGACTCACATTCGGGGCTCATGCAAACGGACGCCATGTCAGGAAAAATCCCGACAATGAGAATCCGCTCGGGCAATGGAATACAATTGAGCTCTACTCATTTGGCAGAACCGCAGTGCATGTTGTTAACGGAGTTACTGTTATGGTAAATTATAACACTGGTACCTGGGAGAATGGCCAGATCCAGCCACTTACTTCAGGTAAGATACAGATACAGTCGGAAGGTGCTGAACTTTTCGTTAAAAGTGTAGATGTCAGGCCAATAACTGAAATACCTGCAGAGGTAATGCAATAGATCGTTAAGGCTGAATTTATTTAATGATATTCAATGAAACGGGGAATCCTGCGAAATCGGGTTCCCCGTTCGTATGCATAAGCAATTTCCAATAATACAGGCTCACTCCAGGCTCTGCCGAAAAATGACATACCTACTGGCAATTCATCCACATATCCCATCGGCACGGTAATGTTGGGATAACCGGCTTGCGCGGCAGGTGATGAGCTACCCAGTTGAAAGCTGTCACCGTTTATCCAGTCGGTCATCCATGCAGGGCTTCCGGTTGGAGCTATTATTGCATCAAGGTTATGAAGGTCCATAACACGGTCAATGCCCTCTTCCCTGCTGCCCCGGCGCATCCCTTCCAGGGCTTCAAGATATTCTGGCGATGTAAGGTCGCCCTTTTCATTTGCCAGCTCGAGGTATCTTTGGTTGAAGTACATCAAACTAATTGAGTCCGAACGATTGAAAGCAACCAATTCATCCAGATTTTTAACCGGTGCCTCAGATCCGAGGGATTTGAAGTATCTGTTTAAACCATCTTTATATTCAAACAACATAACCTGAAATGCATGTGCGCCTGTAGATGGAGCTGTAATTGATTCAATTTCTACAATTTCAGCCCCCTGGCTTTCAATAAATTCAATCGCGTCCTGCATTAGCGAGTCGACTTTAAAGTTTCTTCCGCTGGCAGCTGTGAAAAATCCTACCCTTTTTCCTTGTAACCCATCGTCGTTCAGAAACTGTGTATAATCAGGATGGGAATTACCTTCACTTAACATCGACATTTCATCATCAGGATCAGGACCGGCAAGTGCTCCAAGTACGATGGCTGCATCTCTTACTGTACGTGTCATAGGACCGGCAATGTCCATTGAATATGAAATTGGTATTATACCTGAACGGCTTACAAGGCCTACAGTCGGCTTCAAACCCACTATACCGGTTGCATGGGAAGGGCAAACAATTGACCCGTTAGTCTCTGTTCCAATGCCAAACATGGTCAGGTTGGCAGATACTGCTACGGCTGATCCTGAACTTGATCCGCAAGGATTGCGATCAACAATATAAGGATTTTTTGTTTGACCGCCAACACCGCTCCAGCCGCTGGTTGACAACTCTCCCCGGAAATTGGCCCATTCACTAAGGTTAGCCTTCCCGATAATAATAGCGCCCGACTCCTTCAATCTTTTTGCAACATGGCTGTCTTTTAACGGATAGGAATTCTCAAGGGCCCTTGACCCTGCAGTTGTGGGCATATTGTCATGAGTATCTATATTATCCTTTAAAACAACAGGAACCCCATGCAGGAGCCCCCTGACCCGGCCTTCTTTAAGTTCATTGTCCAGTTCTTCTGCAATATCAAGTGCATCAGGGTTAACTGTAAGTATTGAATTCAATGCAGGTCCTTTCCTGTCAATAGCTTCAATCCTGTCAAGATAAGCTTGTACGACCTCCTTAATCGTGAAATCATTATTTATATATCCGCTGTGCAGTTGGGCAATATCGATTTCCATATAATCAAAATCTTCATGCAGGGAAATTTCGGCAGGTGACTCGCATGAGGTAATTACAGGCATTAAAATGATCAATATCAAAATTGCCAGATTCACTTTTGTCGGGCTAAGTTTTGACAGATTCAGTTTTGAAAGGTTCAGAACCAACAAACCGTCTTTAATAGATTTAAGCTTTTGTATCATATTCAATATTTGGTTTATTTGGTTTATTTGGTTAATTTGGTTAATTTGGTTAATTTGGTTTGCTATCGGATTCTTTTATCCGGGTTCCTGGATCTGGTTTTCATGATCCGGATTTCTCTATCTGGTTTTCATGATCCGGATTTTTCTACCTGATTTTCTCTATTTGGATTTCTTGATCTGATTTTCTCCATTTGGATTTCTTGATCTGATTTTCTCCATTTGGATTTCTTGA
>SKND01000314.1 GCA_007120695.1 Bacteroidales bacterium
ACTGCTCCGGTTCCGGCAAGAAAACCGCCGGCTGCTCCGGCTGCCGATAATTTCAGGAATTTTCTGCGGTCTAGTGATTTTTGCATAGTCATATAGTTGTTTTTGTGATTATTAACATATTATCAAACCGACTATCTTTTTGAAAAGAAATGGTTTATATCTTATCAAAACGGAAAAATAACAAATTAATGATGTTTTTTTCAGAACTATGCATCAATATGAATTTGGATTAAATCAATATAGTTGTATATATATTTTGTATTCTTATTATGTGTATATGATTAAAATCATATATGTTAAGCAGCAGACATATCTGTTTAAGTTAATTAATCAGCCTATATTTGTAATGAAAAACAGAATTTTTATGACAGGTTCTTCGAAAATATCTGACCAGATGAGGCAGACCCAAACACCGGTAGACAGTGATGTTGTATCAGAAATTATAGGTGAATCCAGGCTGCCTTCGTTAGGGCTCGCAAATATAAGAGACATCGTAAAGCTGGTAAATACTATAGAGAAAAGGACAGGTGATAAATACATCAGGATGGAGATGGGTGTTCCCGGTCTTAAAACCAGCAGGGTCGGAATAGATGCGGAAATTAATGCCCTTGAAAATGGTGTTGCAGCTGGATATCCTATGATAGAGGGCGTTGATGAATTAAAAAAGGAAACTTCCAGATTTATAAAGAACTTCATGGATATTGATGTTGATCCTGAAGGTTGCGTGCCTACAGTCGGTTCGATGCAGGCCAGCATGGCTGCATTTATGACAATAGGCAGAGCTTCGTCTGAGAAGGATACAGTTCTGTTGATTGATCCTGGTTTTCCGGTACACAAGCAGCAGCTTAATGTATTGGGAATCAAATATAAATGTTTTGATGTTTATCAATACAGGGGTGACAGGCTAAGGGAAAAACTTGAATCATATCTTTCGGCAGGTAATATCAGCTGTATTTTATATTCCAATCCCAATAATCCCTCCTGGATCTGCTTTTCTGAAAATGAACTCAGGATTATCGGTGAACTTGCCGGCAAATACGATGCTGTAGTTTTGGAAGACCTTGCATATTTCGGCATGGATTTCAGAAAGGACCTTTCCAGGCCCGGGGAACCTCCCTACCAGGCTACTGTTGCCAGATACACATCCTATTATGTATTGTTGCTGTCAAGCTCCAAGGCATTTAGCTATGCCGGGCAACGAACAGGAGTTATGATAATATCTGACAGTTTATATACAAAAACATTCCCTGATCTTAAGAGATTCTATTCATCAGAGCGTCTTGGATATGCAATGATCTATGGTTCGCTATATTCATTATCAGCAGGAACAAACCATTCATCCCAGTATGGCCTTGCCGCCATGCTAAAGGCTGCCAGTGACAGCAAACTGGACTTTGTAGAGGAGGTTCGTGAATATGAAAAGAGGGCACATATAATGAAGAAGATGTTTCTTGATAACGGATTCAGGATTGTTTATGACATGGATGAGGATCTTCCTGTCGGAGATGGTTTTTATTTCACCGTATCCTATCCTGGAATGCAGGGCGGAGAATTGCTGGAAAGATTACTTTATTACGGGATAAGTGCTATTTCGCTTGAAATTACGGGCAGCTCAAGAAAGGAAGGTTTGCGGGCCTGCGTATCACAGATATCGCGCGACCAGATGCCCGTACTTGAGGATCGTCTCGGTAAATTTCATGATCATCACAAAAAGATGAGATAATAAATATCTCTAAAGGTCACCCGGTCCGGTAACTGATATTAATCATTATTGCAGGTAATTTGAATTCTTACTTTTGAAAATATTAATGAAAGCAACATTTTGTCTAAACAATATTGATTGAGAATGGCAAAAGTAAAAGGATCCATAATCGTCAACAGGGAGAAATGCAAAGGTTGTGAGGTATGTGTTGTTGCATGCCCGACCGGTGTAATCGGCCTGGCAAGGGAAGTTAACAGCAAGGGGTACCATTTTTCGTATATGGAGAATCCGGATGCCTGTATAGGGTGTGCAAACTGTGCAATAGTGTGCCCCGACGGAGTAATCACTGTTTATAAAAAAAAGTTATAGTCATAAACTCAGATACAGTTTTGTAATGAAGGAACTAAAACTGATGAAAGGAAACGAGGCTGTAGCCGAAGCTGCTATACGTGCCGGAGCAGATGCATATTTTGGTTACCCGATTACACCTCAGTCAGAGGTGCTTGAGTACCTCATGATGGAAAAGCCTCACGAACGTACCGGAATGGTGGTGTTACAGGCAGAAAGTGAAGTGGCGGCTATTAATATGGTATATGGAGGGGCTGCCTGTGGCAGGAAGGTAATTACATCCTCTTCAAGCCCAGGCATAAGCCTTAAACAGGAGGGACTAACATACATAGCCGGTGCCGAACTGCCATGCCTCGTGGTTAATGTTGTGAGGGGCGGACCGGGACTGGGTACCATTCAGCCAGCACAATCTGATTATTTTCAAGCTGTTAAGGGTGGCGGACACGGTGATTACCATCTTTTGGTGCTTGCTCCTCAATCCGTTCAGGAGATGTCTGATTTTGTGGGACTTGGTTTTGACCTCGCATTCAGGTACAGGAATCCTGTGATGATTCTTACTGACGGAGCAATCGGACAAATGATGGAAAAAGTGTGGCTTGATGAGCAGAAGCCAAGAATGACGGAATTTCCTTCCTGGGCTACCACCGGAAAAAGTGCTGACAGGGAGAGAAACATAATCACTTCACTCGAACTGGATTCTGCAAAACAGGAGAAGTTCAACCTTAAGCTGCAGGCTAAGTACAGAAAAATGGAAGAGGAAGAGGTAAGGTATGAAAAGATAGGATGCGAAGATGCCGATTACCTGCTTGTAGCTTACGGAACAAGTGCCCGGATCTGTCAGAAATCAGTTCAGATTGCCAGGTCGAAGGGGATTAAAGTGGGACTGTTACGACCCATAACTCTGTTCCCTTTTCCCAAAAAGCCATTATTTGAACTTGCCGGCCGGGTCAGGGGAATGCTGGCAGTTGAGATGAGCGCAGGACAGATGGTTGAGGATGTGCGTCTTGCTGTTAACGGAAAAGTCATTGTTGAACACTACGGGCGTATGGGAGGAATAATACCCTCACCTGATGAGATTGTTGATGCTTTGGAAAAATTAATTAAAAAGGGAGAATAATCATGGGTGATATTGAATCAGGCGATATTATAAAAGACGAGAACCTGGTTTACAGCAAAACAAAGGTTCTTACCGATAACGTCATGCATTACTGTCCGGGTTGCGGACACGGTACGGCACACAGGCTTATTGCCGAGGTAATTGAAGAGATGGATATTCAGTCGGAGACTATCGGTATTACTCCCGTAGGATGTGCCGTGCTAATGTATAACTACCTCGATATAGATATGCAGGAGGCTGCTCATGGCCGTGCCCCGGCTGTTGCCACGGCTGTTAAAAGGCTGATGCCTGAAAAATTCGTGTTCACCTACCAGGGTGACGGTGATCTTGCCGCGATAGGTACGGCAGAAACCATACATGCCTGCAACAGGGGAGAGAATATTACCGTTTTCTTCATTAACAATGGGATTTACGGTATGACGGGAGGCCAGATGGCTCCTACCACCCTGGTCAACATGATGTCTTCCACCTCTCCATACGGCCGTGATGTACAAATGATGGGTAATCCGCTTAAAATGACTGAGCTGGTTGCACAGTTGCCGGGAACCTTTTACGTGACAAGACAGGCTGTCCATACCCCTTCAAATGTACGGAAAGCCAAAAAAGCTATTCGTAAAGCACTTGAAAATCAAAAGCTTAAAAAAGGTCTTTCATTGGTGGAAATTGTTTCAAACTGCAATTCAGGCTGGAAGATGTCGCCGGTACAGGCTAATCAGTGGATGGTCGAGAATATGTTCCCGTTTTATCCGCTGGGGGATATAAAACTGGATGGAAAATTGGTAAATCAAGAATAAAATTGCAGACATGACTGAAGAGATCATTATTGCAGGCTTTGGTGGCCAGGGAGTTCTTTCAATGGGGAAAATACTGGCATATTCCGGCATCATGCAGGATCAGGAGGTAAGCTGGATGCCGTCATACGGTCCTGAAATGCGCGGGGGCACTGCCAATGTGACGGTAATCCTGAGTGACGAACGTATCAGCTCACCCATTATAAACAAGTTTGATACCGCCATCATCCTTAATCAGCAATCGATGGACAAGTTTGAGGATTCAGTCAAACCGGGCGGCATTATGGTTTATGATGGCAACGGTATTACAAGGCATCCGGAACGCAAAGATATAAGTATATACAGGGTTGATGCAGCCGAAGAGGCTGTTAATATGGAATCTGCCCGTATATTCAACATGATTGTCCTCGGAGGTTATCTGAAAGTCAAACCGGTAGTTAAACTTGAAAATATAATAAAAGGACTGAAGGAATCGCTTCCCGAAAGACACCACGCACTTATACCACTGAATGAAAAGGCGGTAAAAAGAGGTATGGAGATTGTCAGGATGGTTCAGGAGGTATGATTTCTTTTATATTCTGGTCAGGTGTACAATTTGTTGGCCATAAGAAAGTCATAAGCTCCGGACGGAACAAAAGCACGCATATCTTTTCCTTCTTTTATTGACCGGCGGATAAATGATGATGATATCTCTATAACCGGGGCATCCATAACTGTCGCATTACTGAAAAAGTCCAGCCGAGAATTATCACTACCGGGTCTCGGATAGACCAGAAAATTGTATTGCCGCACAAGTGTTCTCCCTCCCTTCCAGCTTATTATACTGCTTATGTTGTCGGTTCCTGTAATAATCCAGAACTCCTTTTCCGGATGACTCTCCTTTAGTTTCTTCATTGTGTCAAGGGTGTAGGATGGTACCGGCATAGAGAATTCTATGTCGGATGTTCTGAGGCCCTTATGGCTTTTAGTTGCCAGGTTTACCATTTGGAGCCTTGATTGGGGACTGGCTAGGTTTTCAGGGCTTTTGAACGGGTTTTGGGGACTCACTATGAACCAGATCTCGTCCATACCGGCAAACTCTTTCGTGTAGGCGGCAATAGCTATATGACCAATATGTACCGGGTTAAAGGAACCGAAAAGAAGTCCCGTTTTTATATTACCTCCA
>SKND01000417.1 GCA_007120695.1 Bacteroidales bacterium
GACTTGGCATACGAAGTGTTCCAGTGGTCGATACTCATTTTTTCACCTTCCGGATGGAACCACTCGATATCTTTGATCCCTTTGCCTTCTATGGGCTTGTCCCTGAACCATTTGACCCTGCAGAATACAGGGTGGCTGAGCCTTATTCCTATAAGACCCGAAACAAATTCAATAAGCTCCTCATCCTTTGTATCCCAGTCGATCCAGGTTAGTTCATTGTCGTGGCAATAGGTGTTGTTGTTCCCTTTTTGTGTGCGCCACAACTCATCCCCTGCAACCAGCATAGGTATTCCCTGGGAGATAAAAAGAGTTGCAAGGAAGTTTCTTACCTGCTTTTTACGCAGTGCAATGACAGACTCATCATCGGTCTCTCCCTCCACTCCGCAATTCCATGAACGGTTATGGTCTTCGCCATCCCTGTTATCCTCCTTATTTGCCTCGTTATGTTTTTTATTATATGAGACCAGGTCTCTTAGTGTGAAGCCGTCATGAGCAGTTATAAAGTTTATACTAGCCACCGGCCTTCGCCAGTCGTCGAAATAGAGATCAGAACTGCCTGTGATCCGGTTCGCAAATTCAGGCAGTGCCTCATCTTCACCCCTCCAGTAATCACGCATCGAATCCCGGTAGCGGCCGTTCCATTCCAGCCAGCCTGCCGGAAAGTTCCCCACCTGGTATCCGTTCTCTCCTATGTCCCAGGGTTCGGCAATCAGCTTTGTCTGCGATAAAATCGGGTCCTGGTGAAGAACATCAAAAAATGAACCCCATTTATCCACGTCACTAAACTCACGGGCAAGTGCAGTAGCCAGATCAAACCGGAATCCATCGACATGCATTTCGGTTACCCAGTAGCGGAGACTGTCCATTATCAATCTCAGTATTGTCGGATGCACGGAGTTAAGAGTATTTCCCGTTCCGGTATAATCCATGTAGAATCTCCTGTCATCCTCAACCAGCCGGTAATATGATGCATTGTCAATTCCCCTGAAGCTGACCGTAGGACCCATCTGACTTCCTTCTCCGGTATGGTTGTATACAACATCTATAATAACTTCGATGCCGGCCTTGTGCATCTCCTTAACCATATTCTTGAATTCGTTAACCTGTTCTCCATTTGATCCGGATGAACAGTAATCCGGATGCGGGGCAAAGAAACTAATACTGTTGTATCCCCAATAGTTGGTAAGACCATTATCAACCAGGTGTTTATCGTTAATGAACTGATGCACGGGCATCAGCTCAATGGCATTGACTCCAAGATTTTTGAGATATTTTATCGTTTCCGGATGCGCCAGTCCTGCATAAGTTCCACGTATATCTTCCGGTATCCCATTGCAGCGTTTTGTGAAACCCTTGACATGCATTTCATAGATAATCGTCCTGTTCAGTGGTATTTTAATTGGTTTATCGCCCTCCCATTCGAATACCTCATCAATCACAATGCATTTTGGTACATAGTTGCCGCTGTCACTTTCACTGAAAGAGAGGTCTTCGTCCTCGTGACCAATCTTATAGCCAAACAGTGAATTGTTCCATTCTCCGGTGCCGTTTAGTGCCTTTGCATAAGGATCAATCAATAATTTATTGGGGTTAAACCGGTGACCATTCTCAGGTTCGTAAGGACCATGTACCCTGTAACCATATTGTTGTCCGGGTTTAATGCCGGGAACATATACATGCCAGCTGTTATGCGTTCTTTCGACAACATTGATCCGGTCGGTTTCATTTCCCGTTTCGTCGAAAAGACAAAGCTCCACACCATGTGCATTTTCGGAAAAAAGCGCAAAATTAACACCCAGTCCGTCATATTTTGCTCCCAGGGGATAGGGTTTTCCCGGCCATGTTTCCATATTTTTCATTCAAATAAAGTAAGTTAATCCAGCTATAAATTTTTACTGCAAAATTAGCTGAATTAATTTGATATGAGCTTATCTGACAGGTTTAAAATAAACCGCCCCGAGTGGAGGGAGTGTAAGTGATAATGTAAATGGCTTGTTATGTGTACTATGTATTAATGCTTCAATTTCCCGGTGGTTCTTTATATCGCTTCCGCCAAGATCGCCCTCATCACTGTTGAAAATCTCTGTCCACGTTCCACCCGCCGGAACTCCGACATGATAATCATGCCTTGTTACAGGAGTGAAGTTACACACCACAGCTATCAGGTCATTTTCGGATTTGCCACGACGGACAAAGCTGATTACACAGTTTGCTGAATCGTTTATATCTATCCATTCAAAACCGTCATTATCAAACTGACTTTCATACAATGCTTTCTCACTCCTGTATAAGCTGTTGAGTTTCTGGAGTGTCTTACTTATTCCCTGATGCAGACCATAATCCAAAAGATGCCAGTCCAGGCTGCTGTCATGGTTCCATTCATTTAACTGGCCAAATTCATTACCCATGAAAAGCAGTTTGCTTCCCGGATGGGCATACATATAGCTGTAAAGCAACCTGAGGTTGGAAAAACGTTGCCATTGATCACCCGGCATTTTTCCGATCATAGAATGCTTACCATGAACCACTTCATCATGTGAGAGAGGCAGCGCATATTTTTCGGTAAAGGCATAAACAAGGCTGAAGGTGATATCATTCTGATGATGCCGGCGATAAACCGGATCTTTTGAAAAATAATTCAGTGTATCATGCATCCAGCCCATCATCCACTTCATATCAAACCCGAGTCCCCCGACATGTGTTGGTCCGGAAACCCTTGGCCAGGCTGTTGATTCTTCTGCAATTGTCAGGATATCAGGAAATTCCTCATGCGTGGCTTCATTAAACTGTTTGATAAAACTGATTGCCTCCAGATTTTCACGGCCCCCGAATTTGTTGGGTATCCATTCATCCTGTTTTCTGGAGTAATCCCGGTATAACATTGAGGCAACGGCATCTACCCTCAACCCGTCGGCATGATAAACATCGAGCCAGAACAATGCATTGCTTATAAGGAAACAACGTACCTCATCTCTTCCGTAATTGAAAATATAACTTTTCCAGTCGGGATGATAACCCTCCCTTAAATCCTGATGCTCATAGAGATGTGTCCCGTCAAAGTAAGAAAGTCCGTGCTGGTCTGACGGAAAGTGTGAAGGCACCCAGTCGAGGATAACACCGATACCCTGCCGGTGCAGCTCATTTATCAGCTCCATGAAATCCTGGGGTGAACCAAATCTGCTGGACGGTGCGAAATATCCGGTTACCTGGTAACCCCACGAGCCATAGAAAGGGTGCTCCATCACAGGCATGAATTCGACATGTGTAAAGCCTTGTTTTTTTAAATATCCAGGAAGCAGGGCGGCCAGTTCACGGTATGTAAGGTGACGGTTGCCATCCTCCGGTTTTCTTTGCCATGAACCCAAATGCATTTCATAGACCGAAACCGGTTTCGGTTTGCCGGATGTTTTTTCTCTCTCTGACAACCAGTCATGATCATTCCAGACATATTTATTATCCCAGATTACTGAGGCGGTCCGTGGCGGTTCTTCCCACATAAAGGCGAACGGGTCTCCTTTCTCTACACTATAATCGTTGAAATTGGACTCAATATGGTATTTATACACTTCACCCTGTCCGATGCCCGGAATAAAACCTTCCCATATACCTGAACCATCCCCGCGATTGTACAGTTGATGAGAACCGGAATTCCAGCCGTTGAAGTTTCCTATCACGGAAACTATTCTGGCATTTGGTGCCCAAACTCCAAAATATGTCCCTTTGAGGCCATCAGTGTTTACAATATGGGAACCAAGCTTTTCATAAAGCTTAAAATGCCGGCCTTCTCTGAACAGATGAATGTCAAAATCGTTCATCAGGGCGTACCGGATTACCGGTTCATCCTTCTTCATTTTGCCGTGATTATTGCTCATAGGTTCCTTCATTATTATCTATTCTGTTATTTACTCTTCGTTTGCATGATCTGTTTTATACCTTTCAATGGTATGGAAACCCAGTCCGGTCTGTTGTTAAGCTCATAGTTCAGTTCATATACTGCTTTCTCAAGGATAAAGGTGTCAAGCATTGTTTTCAGATCTTCCTGGTTGTCAGGTATCAGCCTCGTTTCACCAAGAGTTTCAATATATGTCTTCAGGTATGTCTCACTTATCATGTTGAACCACAGATCAGCCCATTGTTCAAGGATATCAATTTCCTCCTGCCTGATTGCAATATGATTGAATAATGAACTATATGCAGCATAATGGAATGACCTTAACATACCTGCGACATCACGCAAGGGTGATCTTTTCAGCCTTCTTTCACTGAAGGTGCGTGCAGGTTCTCCCTCAAAATCAATGATAATGAAGTCCTTTCCTGTAAAAAGTACCTGTCCGAGATGAAAGTCCCCGTGGTTTCTGATTTTTAAAGAATTGAATTTCCTGGAATAAATCTTTTTCATCCGCTTCAGGATATCATTTTTCATTTCAAGAATTTCACGGGCTTCAATCTGAATTGGTTCAGGCAGACTTTTAATGTTTTTGTCGAGTGCCTGATATGCGCTTCGCGTAAGGGATTGAAGCGATGAGTACAATGACCTCTGGTAATGCAATGAAAAGGCTTCCGGTTCGAAATCCGGATCCTGCTGCCGTGATGCCAGTGCCTGATGCATTTCTGCAGTTCGTTTTGCCAGCATTGCAATCCTTTCAAACACTGCAATTCCGAGAACCTCCCTGATGCTTTCGTCCATATTATTAGTTTCACCACTATACAGAAGATCACTCGTAACCTGGGGAACAGTTTTGAATTCAGGAAAAGCCAGCACCCTTTCAAAATACCGGTTCAGCTCATCACTTATATAATCCCATGCGTCGCCCTGGTTATCTACCATCTCCTGAATCATTCCCATTACCATGGGCGAGTCTTTGGTGTTCCTGTGCTCTACGGAGCCAAGAAACCGTGGCACATTGCTGAAACCGGTTTTTTCGCTTAGAAAACGCAGTATTTCAACATCAGGATTGATCACACGATCAAGTTTCCTGTATAATTTGAAGAAATATTTCCGGTTAAATATGATTGATGTATTGCTCTGTTCTGCACTAAGAACTTTGGCATTAAACTCTTTGTCATCAGGGTTGCTTTTTTGTAAACTTCTGAATTCCTTGTTAACAGAAAATACAAGA
>SKND01000312.1 GCA_007120695.1 Bacteroidales bacterium
AGTTTGATATTGCCGTTATCATAAAACTCTGAATAAACCCCGGTATATAGTCTGTCTTCGCCATCATAGAATAAACCTTCGGATTCGCGGATAGTATTTTGTCCGAAGGTAAGAGCCGATATTATTAATATATTACATATTGTAATGGTGTTTTGAGTTGTAAGTAAAATAATGCCAGGTTTATACGTCATTTAGCCAGGTTTTCAGGTTCTTGGATTTATGCTGAATTAATTAATAATTAATTAACACTGGCTCTGTTATTTTTTAATAACTTAGCACATTAAATAGCTGACTAATATTTGATTAATGCAAAAACAGCCCTATCGTATACTACTTGTTGATGATGAAAAGGATATCCTTGAGTTCCTGGGATACAACCTGCAACGAGCCGGTTACGAGATTTACCGGTCTCAGAATGGCCGGGATGCAATAAATATGGCCGATAAGGTTAAACCTCACCTGATTCTGCTTGATGTTATGATGCCTGAAATGGATGGCATTGAAACCTGTGAGGAGATCAGAAAGAATAAATCTCTGGATGACTGTTTTATCGTGTTTTTAACTGCCAGGAATGAAGATTACTCGCAAATTGCCGGCTTTGAAGCCGGGGCAGACGATTATCTTACGAAACCGATAAAGCCAAAAGTGCTGATAAGCAGGATTAATGCCATTTTTAAAAGATTGAAACAGAAGGATGAGATTGCAGCAGGTGCCTCAGGTTCTTTAATTGAACTTCCGGATCTGATAATTGATCAGGAAAGATTTCTGATAGTAAAAGGCGGGAAGGAGATAGTTCTTCCTAAAAAGGAATTTGAATTGTTAAAGCTGTTGATCTCAAAACCAGAAAAGGTGTTTACCAGGGAGGAGATATTCTCACGTGTATGGGGTGATAATGTAATTGTAGGAGACAGGACTATTGATGTTCATATCCGGAAGCTTCGTGAAAAAATTGGAGAGGATAACATTAAAACGATAAAAGGTGTTGGCTATAAGTATATTAATTCCTGAATAGGTATTCCCAATTGGTTGAGCTCACATGTAATGAATTTCTTATTTGTCAAAATTCATCATATTTGACTTTCCGATCCGGACGCTGACTTTATAGACGGACTAACTCATTTTACTTTCATTTTACCGGTAAATTATTGTCTATCATGAAGTCCCTGTGAGCTTTAACCATATTTATAGTATAAAGAAGCAGGTTTTTGGTTTCGGAAAGCATGCCGAGTACCAGTATACTGTTTCGTGTACCTATTGTTTCCGATTTAATCAGCTTGATCTGTCTTTTCTTGATCCTGTTGAGGTCGTTCAGGATGGAGGTCTGTTTTTTGATAATAAGGTCTATGTCACGATATTCATCTTTTTTCAGAATATTAAGGATATAATTGAAAAATTCGGCAATCTCTTCATTCAGGTTCCTGATATCTTTTGCCTGTTCGGGTATAAGCGGCGGATGGTTATTGTCAATATATTCATAAACCGGGTCGGCAATAAATGAGAGACAGTGAGCAATTTCCCTCAGATAATCGAGGGTCTGGACATAATAGTGACCAGTTTCGACCGAATCTTCCTCCAGCTTTCTGAGGGTGGTGTATAACTTATTCTTGAGATCTTTTGTTTGAATGTTAAGTTCATTTATCCTTTTATTAACTTTTTTGAGCCTTTTTCTGTCCTCATTGATCAGACTGTGAACAACCAGATAATATAGCTTTGAGACATTAATAACAGTACTTGTTATATTTGTTTTGCACTCGATAATTACATTTTCCCCGTTCCATACCTTCGCGTCTTTTTGTTCTTCTTCTTTTTCGGTCATGCTCCTTCTACGATGAATATAAAAAGTTCTTACCAGGTAAACAATTGCAATAATAATTGCGACTATTGTTGCGGGCAGCCCTCCCCAGCTGATAAAAATGGCAAAAAGAAAGGCAACGGTGAAAGCGGTAAATGCTGTAAAGAACCAGCCGCCGATTACTGTAATTACTCCTGTTATCCGGAAAACAGCACTTTCCCTTCCCCATGCTCCGTCTGACAGTGATGTGCCCATAGCTACCATAAAAGTTACGTAGGTAGTTGAAAGGGGTAATTTCAGCGAGGTGGCAAGTGCTATAAGTATACTGGCCACGAACATGTTAACCGATGCCCGCAACTGGTCAAAATGCGAACTGTCTTTTTTGATCCTTTTTCGTCTTTTGTAAAGAGCTGTGTCGAACTGTTTATCAATCACTTTAATGATTATTGCCGGCAAATATCTCCTTGTAAATTTATTTATTTCAATAGATTTTCTTACCAGGGTACGGGCAAAAAGTGATGAGGCAAACCGCTCGGATCCTTCAGATTGCCTGGCCAGATCAACTTCAGTTTTGGTAACTGATCTTGCTTTCTTCGAGAAAAACAGAGCCAGAACCATAATTACTCCCGCAGCGAGTAAAAAGCCCGTTGGAGTCTGGACAGGCTGCAGAAGCGACTCCATGGTATATGCTTCAGGATTTATAAGAGGATCGTTTACAAAAAGCTTGTATGATTCAAATCCTGCCAGTGGTACACCGATGAAATTTACCAGGTCATTTCCGGCGAAAGCCATTGCAAGAGAGAAGGTGCCAATAAAGACTATGATCCTGAAAATATTAACCTTGAACACCATGATAAGGAACTGTGCAATAACGGCAAAACCTGTAAAACTGTAAAGCAGTATATTGAAGGTATTATTCCCGATCCATTCAACTGTTGCCGCAGTCATAAAAGAAGCTCCGCTGGCACCTTTTACAAGTATAAAATATACAATTGAGGTAATTGCGATACTCCCCCAGATTGCACCGAAATAGGGGAGGTTTCGTTCGAAGTTGAATGTGAAAAGTAACCTGGAAAAAAATTGAACTATTGCTCCCACAGTAAATGCAATTACAACCGATAACAGGATTCCCGAAATGATTGCAAGGGCTTTACCGGAGTTTATATAATTATTGAGGTCCTGAATGCTGTCGGGTGAAAAATACATTTTGTAAAGTGAAACGGCAACTGCAGCTCCAAGCAACTCAAATATTATTGAAACTGTGGTAGATGTTGGCAATCCGAAAGTATTGAACGTATCCAGGAGGATTATGTCAGTAATCATTACTGCCAGGAAGATGATCATTATTTCGTTAAAGTAAAACTGATCGGGATGAAATACACCACTTCTTGCTATCTCCATCATTCCGCTTGAGAAGGTTGCGCCCACAAGAACACCAAGTCCGGCTATTCCCAGAATGACATGAAATGGTGCAACCCTGGCACCTATTGCCGAGTTAAGGAAGTTTACCGCATCATTACCAACACCAACTATCAGGTCTGAAATAGCCAGAACAAATAGTACTATAACAAAAAAGAGATATATATTTTCCATCCTGTTAGTTAAAATATTGCTGACAAAAGTAGGTGCTAATCTCCGGTTAACGCCAACCTCATTGTTAAATTAAAATTAAATATGCAGGCTTAATGTTAAATTATTGTTAAGTTGCAGCATAACTCATACTTTACAAAGAATAAAAAATTACTACCTTTATTAAATTATATATTAATCCAGCTATCAGACTTAGAATGGATGTAAAACATTGCTGCTTTTCATAATATGATACAAGATATCCCGGGATTTAGTTTATTGACCGATTCACAAAAAGCTATTGTTGGAAATAACTGTAATGTTGTTACATACAGAAACGGAGATATTATTTTCAGGCAAAGCACCATGACCTCTCATGTTATGTTTGTTAAATCGGGGCTCGTAAAGATCTTCAGGGAGGGGCGCAACGGCAAGGTTATGATACTTGACCTGACGACTCCCGGGAATTATCTCGGACTGCTTTCGGTATTCGGAGGAGATCTTTTTCAGTATAGCGGATCGTCGGTTGAAACCTCAGAGATAGTTTTTGCTGATATCGGTGTGATAAGGGAGTTAATCAGATATAACGGCAATTTTTCATTGCTCCTTTACAAACATATGAGTAATGAGGGACTGATAATGCTTGACAAACTTTCCAATCAGTATCACAAGCAACTACCCGGGAGGATTGCCGATGTCCTGTTGTTTTTTTCTGAGATCAATTCAGGTTCAAGTGTTTTTAATATACCGCTTACGCGGAGGGAGCTGGCTGAATTTGCGGGGACTACCAAGGAGAGTTTTATAAGAACGCTAACCGAGTTCAGGAATGATAAAATCATAAACCTGGATGGAAAAAAAGTTGAAATTGTAAGTATGGATATTGTGAAATCTCTCAGCCGCTTTGGTTGATTATGGATAATTGCCGGCTAAACTTTTAAATTTTAATAAATCATGGAAAACAAAAAATTAATTGAAATTCTTAAATCGGCTATTTTACTTGAAGTTAGAGGAGAAGCATTTTACAGAAAAGTGGCAGAAAGCTCCGGCAACCAGGGTATCAGAAAGATCTTTGGTATAATGGCCGATGAGGAGGTCCTGCACACCCGTATACTAAGAGAAAAATACACAGAGATATCCAATGGCAAGAAGCTTTCAGTATCCGGATTAAAATCTGATCCGGAAGATTCGGTTACGGGATATGTGCTGTCCGAATCTCTGAAGGACCAGATTGCATCGGCCGGATTTGAGGCTGCTGCTATAGCAGCAGCCATTGATATGGAATCAAAAGCTATCAAACTATATTCCGAAAGAGCAGAAAATGCTGCTGATGAAAATGAAAAAAAACTCTTTAGCTGGCTGGCGGAATGGGAGAGGGGACATCACAAGCTGCTGTTTGAACTGGACAGGGACCTGAAGGAACGCATCTGGAATGATAATCAATTCTGGCCTTTCTGAACTTACAAGATGCTCATTTACCTCATGTAAAACGGGCTTTGTCGGATTTGACCCAGTGAAGAAAGTTAAAAGCTGAAGTACATTTGAAATCAGCCTGCTGAAGATGTTTTCTTAGTTACTTGCCAATCTGAATTATTAGCACACCCCTCTTTTTGACATATAGATATATATAGGGGATTAATAGTCAAACATTTTTTTTACTTTTGGGCTTTTACTTTTGGACTTTAATTTAATGCATGGATGTAGGTGGATGCGGCTAAAATATTTATGATTTCTGATATGAGAAAA
>SKND01000220.1 GCA_007120695.1 Bacteroidales bacterium
AGAAAACAATTTGATATTATGCCATACGGAGTCTCCTCATATAACACTTATCAGCAGCAGGAAGGCAATCCGTTCAGGACAGGCCGGGATCCCGGATTCAGAGTGGGACTGGACTCGAAGATAGGTGTGACAAATAACCTTACCCTTGATCTTACGCTGTTACCCGACTTCGGACAGGTCGAAGCTGACCCATCAGAAGTCAACCTTACCGCTTTTGAAACTTTTTACAGGGAAAAAAGACCATTCTTTATTGAAGGAAGCAGCATTACGAGCTTTAATGTCGGACTTGGCGATGGAGATGTAGGAAACGATAATCTTTTTTATTCAAGACGCATTGGAAGAAGGCCGCACGGATATCCTTCACTTGAAGAAGGAGAATATGCTGATGTGCCGGCCTTCACCAACATACTGGGGGCAGTAAAACTGACCGGGAAAACAAACAACGGAGTATCGGTAGGCCTTATTGAAAGCGTTACCGCGGAAGTGAAAGCCGATATCGACAATACAGGACAAAGATCAACAGACGTTGTTGAACCACTTACCAACTATTCACTGGCAAGAGTACAGAAAGATTTTAACAAAGGCAATGCAATAATTGGAGGTGTGGTAACTAATGCCATCAGACGCCTTGACGATACAGACATGGATTACCTCCATAGAAATGCCATTACCGCAGGTGTTGATTATACCCAATACTTTAAGGAAAGGAATTACTTGCTTGGAACAAGCTTGTATATGAGTCATGTGGAAGGATCGGCAAAAGCTATAACAAGAACGCAAATGTCCTCTGCAAGATATTTTCAGCGCCCCGATGCCGGTCACGTTGAGCTGGATGAAACACGAACAAGTCTGTCAGGCTTCGGAGGCAAACTGCAAGCAGGTAAGATCGGGGGAAACTGGAATTTTCTCCTCATGTCCAACTGGAAAAGTCCCGGACTCGAGATCAACGACATGGGTTTTATGAGGCAGGCAGACTGGTTTATTAATGTATTGTGGACTGGCTATAACTTTACTGAACCATTCAGTATTTTCAGGAGCCTGCACCTTAACCATGATGTATACACTATTAGTGATTTTGGCGGGAACCTTCTGAATGCCGGTTATGAATGGAATGTCAACGCCAACCTGAAAAATTTTTGGAATGCGGGTATCGGTGGAGGGTATGAATTTCTTAATACCTCAAACACTATATTAAGAGGCGGTCCTTCGATGCACCTTCCGTCAGGCTGGCGGCTGTATTCCAGGGTTTCATCCGATTCAAGGAAGAAATTATCAGGATCAGTACGGAGTTTCGTGAACGGAAAAGCTGAAGATGTTTCAAGGTCATATTCATTGGGCGCAAGTCTCACCATTAGACCGGCAAATACCCTCCGGATATCAATTAGTCCTGATTATTCAATTAGATCAGATGAATTTCAGTACGTTACACAGCGTAATTTCAATGACCAGAAAAGATACCTGTTTGGAAAAATTGACCAGAAAGTACTCAGTATGTCTCTCAGGATAAATTATACAATAATACCTGATCTGACAATACAATACTGGGGACAGCCATTTACTGCCACAGGTGGATACAGTAATTTTAAAATGATTACTGATCCCAAAGCCGCGAAATTATCAGACCGGTACCATGAATATACATCAGACCAGGTAACAAGAGAAGATAGCTATTATGGTATAGATGAAAACAGAAATGGCAGCTATGATTATAATTTTGGTATACCGGATTTCAGCATTAGTGAATGGTTATCGAACCTGGTCATCAGGTGGGAGTTCCTTCCCGGATCAACGGCATACCTGGTCTGGTCGCAATCAAGGGACTACTTCAGTCCCAACGGTAAATTTGAAATCTGGAATAACCTGAATGAGCTGTTTACCGACAAAAGAGCCAATGATGTATTCCTGCTGAAAATTTCTTACCGCTTTGGCCTAAGGTAATGTCAGCCCCCATATTTGTTCTGGTTCCCGTTGCGCAGGTTAATCAAAAAGTGGTACTTGTCATTAAAGATGGAAGTATTGCCATGCCTGGGTGACATGGATTTGGTTAACTGGCCTTTGTGCAACGGATAACTTTTTAAGCCACCTCTGGTGGTGGATAGTCTGATTTTAGAGTATTATTTGCTGAACTTTTGACGCATTTGTTTGTTTATATTTTGGTTTAAATATTTAAACATTTATTTCAGACTACTTTGCAAGTTTCTTATTAATAATCCGGTTAGCTTACTTTATTACTTCAGGAGCATATGACTGGTTTAAATTTAAGCACATATAATGAAAATCCTGCTGACGGGTACTACCGGATATATAGGTAAAAGATTATTGCCTGTATTACTGGCTGATGGCCATGAGGTTATCTGTTGTACCCGTGATATAAAAAGATTTAATGCTGACAGATATAATTCGCCCCGCCTGAAAGTTATTACTGCAGACTTTTTGGATAAGTCCTCGCTCATGTCTATTCCTGAAGATATAGACGCAGCCTATTACCTGATCCATTCAATGTCCGCCTCAATAGATGATTTTGAAAGTCTTGAGAAGCAATCTGCTTTGAATTTTAAAGAAAGAATTGAGCAAACGAATGTCAGACAGGTAATATATTTAAGCGGGATAATTAATAATGAGAAGCTTTCTAAACACCTTTCTTCAAGAAAAGCGGTTGAAGAAATCCTGTCCCGGGGATCATATCATCTCACTACTCTTAGAGCGGCAATAATTGTCGGTTCAGGCAGTGCATCATTTGAGATAATAAGGGATCTTGTAGAGAAATTGCCGGTTATGGTCGCCCCGCGCTGGCTAAATACTAAATCACAACCCATTGCAATAAGTAATGTTATTCAGTTTTTAAAGGGTGTTTTGAATAATAAGGATACATATGACAGGAGTTTTGATATTGGTGGCCCGGATATACTTTCCTATAAAGAAATGCTCTTAAAGTTTGCGGAAATAAGGAAGCTGAAACGAAGAATATTTGTTGTTCCTGTCATGACTCCAAAATTGTCTTCCTATTGGCTGTTTTTTATAACATCCACTTCCTATAAACTTGCTGTGAATCTTGTTAACAGCATGAAAGTTGAGGTTACATGCAGTGAAAATGATTTGCAGGATATTCTTGATGTTGACTTAATCAGTTATGATGATGCCGTAAGCCAGGCATTTGATAAGATTGAGCAGCAGGAGGTATTGTCAAGCTGGACTGATGCACTTAACAACCAGTTAATGAAAAATGGCATATCAGCTCTTATTGATATACCTTCTTATGGTTGTTTTAAGGATAAAAGGGTTGCGGAGGTGAGCGATGAGGATGCGGTCCTAAATAGAATCTGGGCTATTGGAGGGCAGAATGGCTGGTATTATGCCTCCTGGTTGTGGGAATTAAGAGGATTTATTGATAAGGTTTTTGGCGGGGTTGGTTTACGCAGGGGGAGAAAAAGCAGTTTTGATATTTCGGCAGGTGATTCAATTGATTTCTGGAGGATTATTTTTGCTGATAAAACTGAAAAACGTTTATTGCTTTATGCAGAGATGAAACTTCCGGGTGAAGCATGGCTTGAATTTAAAGTTTTGGACGGTAAACTTTTTCAGACTGCCACCTTCAGGCCTTTAGGTTTATGGGGCAGAATTTACTGGTATTCTGTTTTACCTTTCCATGCGATTATTTTCAGGGGTATGATCAAAAAAATTGCTAACTGAATCAAATCAAATCAAACCACATAAATGATAAGATAAAATAATCAAAGCAAATCAAAGCAAATCAAATCAAATCAAATCAAATCAAATCAAATCAAAGCAAATCAAAGCAAAGCTTAGCAAAGCAAAGATGAAATAGGATAAGATAAGATAGGATAAGATAAGATGAAATAGGATAAGATAAGATAAGGTAGGATAAGATAAGATAAGATGAAATAGGATAAGATAAGATAAGATAAAATAAGATAAAATAAGATAAAATAAGATAAAATAAAATAAGATACAGTGGCATTCTATCAATTTCATAAGAAACAGTTTGTTCCTGCTTCAGCAGATGAGGTCTGGAAATTTATTTCAAACCCGGAAAATCTGAAGGTTATAACTCCTAAGCACATGGATTTTGTAATCACTTCGGGCAATCTTCCGGAAAAGATGTATCCGGGCATGATAATTACCTATACCGTGAAACCATTATTGGGGATAAAGATGAAATGGGTAACCGAAATAACTCATGTCGAAGAGAAGCGGTATTTTGTTGATGAGCAGAGATCCGGGCCTTACTCCATGTGGCATCACCAGCATTTAATCGAGCCGGTTGAAGGTGGTGTTATGATGACTGACATAGTCTCGTACAAACCACCTATGGGTTTTTTGGGAGCTATTGCCAATAACCTGGTTATCAGCCGACAGCTTAAGGGTATCTTTGACTATCGGGAAAAAGCCCTGGAAAAGAGATTCGGCAAAGGCGATGCGGATCGACTGCCGTAATCTGATTTCGGTAATTATGATCTTTTTACCGTGACAGCCTGCTGACCTTTAAAAAGCTTGTTTAATTGACTGTTCGCCAGTTCAATTAGGGCCAAAGCCATTAAATAACAGTACAGGAAGAAGACATACAGACCTTTCATTTCAGGAGTGATTTTTAAATAATATGCCTGATTATATTATTGTTTACGGATAAAGTAAATCACCGGTTACTTATTAGATTCAAAAAAGTAGTACTGGGTTGCAGATAATATACGATTTTTACAAATAATTTTTTCCGGGAAAATGAAAAGCATCATGAGTTCATGCACCAGACAGAACAGGATATAATACCTGAATAAAATTAGTACCTTTGCGGCTCCTTTCAACACGATTTTTTATTCTTAATTCCATCATTATATTATGATTACAGTTTCAGGACTGGGTATTCAGTTCGGTAAGCAGGTTCTGTTTCAGGATGTGCATATGAAATTTACTCCCGGCAATTGCTATGGTATTATAGGCGCAAATGGTGCCGGTAAGTCCACTTTTCTGAAGATGCTCAGCGGTGAGATAGAGTACTCAAAGGGTCATGCAGGTATGGGACAAGGAGAACGTATGTCGGTATTACGGCAGAATCACTCAAGGTTCAATGATTGCACAGTGCTCTCCACTGTGTTAATGGGACATACCCGGCTCTGGAATATCATTAACGAAAAGGATGCTATTTATTCAAAACCCGATTTTACAGAAGAAGACGGGCTAAGAGCATCGGAGCTGGAAGCTCAATTTGCTGACCTCGACGGCTGGGATGCCGAAAGCAATGCTGCCAGTCTGCTTAGCGGACTGGGTGTAAAGGAGGTGTTGCATCAAAAGTTCATGTACGAGCTGGAAGGAAAGGATAAAGTGAAGGTTTTGCTGGCACAGGCCCTTTTTGGTAAGCCTGACAACCTGTTGCTGGATGAACCCACCAACGATCTTGATCTTGATACCGTTAACTGGCTGGAAAACTACCTGGCCAATTTTGATAATACTGTTCTGGTGGTTTCACACGACAGGCATTTCCTGGATTCCATCTGCACTCATATTGTTGATATTGATTTTAACAAAGTTCAGCTTTTTCCGGGCAACTACACATTTTGGTATGAATCCAGCCAGCTTGCACTCCGTCAGCAGATGTCACAAAACCAGAAAGCGGAGGACCGTAAAAAGGAGTTGCAGGATTTTATTGCCCGTTTTAGTGCGAATGCCTCAAAATCGAGGCAGACCACCAGTCGCAAAAAGATGATTGAAAAGCTGAATATTGAAGAAATAAGACCTTCCACGCGTAAGTACCCGGCTATTATTTTTACTCCTGAACGGATGCCGGGAAACCAGATTCTTGATGTGAAAGGGTTGAGCAAGAGTCTCAGCGGTTCAACAGGAGGTTCAACCAGCAGAACTGACAATGCAGACAACGGCAGAAATAACAGTGTAGCTACCGGGAGAACTGACAATGCAGACAACGGCGGCCCTGAAAGTGCAGCCACCGGCAAAACCGTTTTGTTTAAAAACCTGAACTTTTCGTTGCAAAAAGGCGACAAGGTTGCGTTTCTTTCCAGAGATACACGTGCCATGACGGCTCTTTTCAGGATACTTAAGGGGCATGAAGAAGCCGACAGCGGGAGTTTTAGCTGGGGACAAACCATACTCAAGGCCTATCTTCCGCTGGAGTATGATCACCTGTTTGAGAGCCATCTGACACTTGTGGAGTGGCTGGGCCAGTATACTGAAGACACTACAGAGCTTTATCTGAGAGGTTTTCTCGGCAAGATGCTTTTCTCGGGAGAGGAAATTTACAAAAAGGCAAATGTCCTGTCGGGAGGTGAAAAGGTGCGATGCATGATTGCCCGAATGATGGTACGCAATGCCAATGTGATGCTGCTGGACAACCCGACCGCTCACCTTGATCTCGAATCGATTCAGGCTTTCAATAACACACTCATTAAGTTCGGCGGAAATATCCTCATTTCATCGCACGACCAGAAGTTTATCCAGACTGTTTGCAACCGCATTATAGAAATCGGTCCGCGAGGAATGATTGATAAACAGATGGATTACGATGAATATATCAATGATGAAGGTCTGCGGGAGCAACGAAACAAGCTTTATTGATTATTTCTGATCTGTTTGTGCTGCTACCCGGATCATTATGGACAGACTCTTCATTTTCTTTATTGACTTCCATCTGTTGCAGAGTTTTAAGCAATTTGTGCTGATGTCCATCTCTTCCCCGAAAGGGGAAAAGTAACCTGTGAAATTATATTTTCGTGATGCAGGTTTATTCTGTTGGATAAAATTGGTAATTTTGGTATTGTGTATCTCAAAACATCTGTAACTTCTCATAATCTTAGAAAATGGAAAAAACAGAAATGAAATTTCTTCATCAGGGAAAAACAATAACCGCAGCTCATCCCTTTTTTGGTCCGGCGAATTCTAAGACTTTGCTATCGGAAATAAGACGTGAAAAATATGTGGAACCGGCTTTTCCTGAACTGGTTTCATTTGTTCACCGCTATTTTAAAGGTGAGGGGCCGCTGGCAGGGGAGGTGAGTGAAATAATGAGTGCGAAATATTTTGTGGGATTTACAGGTATTCTCTATTTGCCTCATAAGAAAGAGGTATACTTTATTGACCGGCCCAAATTTGACAGGGGGTCGGTTGTTGATATGGATGACCTGGTGACAAGGTTGAGAATGAAGGAGGTGTGTACAAAAGTCTCGCTTGAAAATATTGAAAGAGGATCCATTTCCTGGAATAAGATATCAAAAAATCCATTATTCATAGCCCTTGCCGGTGGAGAGGAGGGGGCAGAAAAGCTGGCTGAACTTGCTTTTAAACACTCTGATAAAAAGGGACACATTTTTGTACCCGAAACTTCAAATTTTACAAGTCCCCAGGCCAGAATTCCTTTATTATACTCATATGATAAGGGAAGGAGCCTGACGGTCAGTCTGAATGGCTCGGGTTACAGTACCAACAGTTTCACTGTCGGGTTAAGTAGAATATAATTCTGTGAACTTTACCCGTTTACCTGAGGAACCATGCAAATTAGTCTCCAATAACTATTATTTGGTCAAAATTGTTTTGGACTATTGATGGTTTGCGTTAAATTTACTCAGCTAATCCGGTAATAAACTCAAATTAATAATATTCTTATGAACCGTCCATGGCAATATTTTCAATATTTTGACCAGAGAACTTTGATATTAATTTGTCTGGTTGAACTCGCAAGTAATACTTGCTCGTTTCACAAAATACAGCGGGTTCCATCCGTTTGATACACCGGATATAATTTACATGCAAAACATAATTCATTGATTATTAATTTGATTAACCTGTTTTATTAGGATGAAAACGATAATAACTCTTGCAGTAGTTATGACGGGGATGCTTATCCTCAGTGGTTGTGAGTCAATCACTACTGATTTCGACACCAACCTTACAACAACAATTCTCGCTGAGATAAAAGTACCAGCAGAAAAATCATCACTTAAAGACGTTACTACTTATCCCTTCACTGCAACAAAGGTGCTTGATATTAAAGAGAACTCCAGGATAAATGAATATATTGACCGCCTGAAAGAGATCAATGTAAAGAGTATAACCTTTACATTTTCAGGGATTCCTGCAGGCGAAACCATCACTGAACTGAATATCTCTGTTCAGTCTGTTGCATTGGATGTTACTTTGGAGGACCTGGTAAACGGTGTGTCAGTTACACTGGATGTATCCCCAAATATTCTTAATTCTCTTTCACTTGAACTGACAGATAATCAGCAGATCACCATTATAGTCTCTGGTGAGTCTACTTTTGCCCCGATGGTTTTGAACACCTTGATGGATATGCCGGTGACTGTGACTGCTACTGTTATTAAATGATTATTTGAATTTAAAACTTCCCCTGGATGCCATCTACTGGTGATTTGACTGGTTACAACCGGCTGTATTTTTAAAGTTTTGGATATATTGCATTACCTGAGTGGTTCTATGCCTGAAAGCGTCGGTACAACAGGAATGATGCTTCCATCGGGTTCAAACTCTAGTTTGTCAATACAAACTTCTCTGTGAAAGCCTGCATTTCGGCCCATTGTGATGCCTTCGGGTCTTGTAAACCGGTGATAGATGATGTACCACTGGTCCGTTCCGGGAACCTGCAAAACGGAGTTGTGCCCCGTCCCGTAAATACCCATTGACGGGTCTTTGGCCAGTATCAGGTTGTCTTCCGGCATCATAAATTCACCCATTGGCGAATCTGACATTGCGTACCTTACCCGGTAATCTTCGTCCCTCGTATCATTTTCTGACCAGAGGAAATAATATATACCTTCCCGGTAAAATACCTCTATACCTTCTCTGAATGTGCCATCTTCCGGGGTCATTACCTTCATGGTAGACAGGTCAAGTGACATCATGTCGCTGTTGAGCTCAGCTGCGGCGAGATATCCGTTTCCCCAATAGAGGTAATCCTTTCCCGAAACGGGATCGCGGAATACATCAGGGTCTATCTCCTGGCCGCCGCTTATTCCATCCGGTTTCCAGTTGATTAGTGGTTCCCCTGAATCTGTAAAGGGTCCTGTGGGGCTGTCGGAGACAGCCACGCCGATCTTCTGGGCTGCTGTGAAATAATAGAAGTACCTGTACTCATTGTCAATTTTCCTTTCTGCTGCGGCAGGTGCCCATGCATTTCGCCGGCCCCAGGGTACATCACGGGGCAGGTCAAGTATTACTCCTTCATCAATCCAGTTAACAAGGTCGACGGAAGAAAAGGTTTTGAAATAGGTCCCTCCCCAGTTCAGGTAGCCATCGGAGGTCGGGTACATGTAATATTTACCGGTATTTTCAGAGTATAAAATCTCCGGATCTGCATAATACCCTTCCAGCACCGGGTTGTTATCAACACCAGCACTTACATGGAAGGTTTTTTCTCCTGCACCTTTCAGGCTGACGGAATAGCTTACCGGTTTGCCTGAAAAATCCTGCGGACCTGATGGTTTGATTTCAGCATCAAAATAGGAGCTGAATTTGGGATCAAGTGAGGTCAGATCAGTACCTTGTTTAACTGGCAGATAGATGGTGTTTTCCTGGTTATCAAATACCACATTGATCTTTTTGACTCTTTCTGAGCCTATGGTGGTAATGCCTAGATCATCAACAGATCCCCAGCGTTCTATCAGTGACTCGAGTTCGCTTTCGGTGATCGGGATAACTGTTCCGTGACGGGGATGGAAATTCATGGTGACCTCCTCGTCAATAATTTCGAAGTTCTCCAGATCGGTCGACTTTGTAAACTGGTAATTGCCCCTCATGTAGACATCATACATTAATATGTATTCATCAGAGTCTATAAGTTTGAAAACACATGATCCCTCCACTGCTTCATTTGTTTGCTGCAGGTATTCGTCGTGCATGACATACCCTTCAGTAAGCCTTTCTGATGTGGCCTTTTTTATCCCGTTACCATGCCCCTCCGTTTTGAAGAACAGGTGGTAAATTCGGTCTTTATAAACTATATCACCATCAATGCATGATTTATTGTCGGGATGGTAGAACAACTGTTCGGGTGTGGTTGCCAGGGAGGTGAAATCGTCATTGGCATATGCATAATAGATGATATCATATCCACCCGGTTGCAGCATTGAAAAGTAGACCATATACCTGCCTTCCTCTTCATCAAAGAAGGTTTGCGGGGCCCACACACGTGTCACGTCATGAAATTCATCGAACAGATCGGGAATATTGACCTTGGATGATGTCCATGTGATCAGGTCGTCCGATCTCAAAAATACCATTCCGGTGTTAGTCCATCCGTCATCAGGTACGTAGAGATCTGTCAGCACCATGTAAAATTTTCCATCCGGCCCACGTAATATATGCGGATCACGCACACCACCCCTGGAACTGATTGTATCGGCTCCTATTACCGGCCGGTTTCCGTTTAGACCCACCCAGTTATAGCCATCAGGACTTATTGCGAAGTGTACCTGCTCCTGCCCGGGTCCATTTCCGGTAAACCATGCAAAAAGGTAGGCTGAAAAATCTTCATCTCCTGAAGTGCAGGATTGAAAGAATAATAATGAAGGCAGAAGGAGAGGTGTAATTAATATCCGGCTTAATGTATTTTTTAGAGTGAACTTGTTCATTTTTAGTTGCAAGGTTAGTTACATGTTTAGTTGCAAGGTTAGTTACATTTTTAGTTGCAAGGTTAGTTACATGTTTAGTTGCAAGGTTAGTTGCAGGTTTAGTTACATGTTTAGTTGCAAGGTTAGTTACAGGGTTTGTTTATGGTCTAAAACTGATTCAAAACGGCTATTCTCTTTTCAATAGGAGGGTGGGTGGCAAACAGTCCGTTAAAGAATGAAAACAAATCTTTTTTAGGTTCCGGCGGGTTATCAATAAAGAGCTGAGCAACATCTTTCCGGGTAACGGCCTCAATTTTTGAGTCTTTCGAAACTTTTGCAAGCGCCGAAGCAAGTGCTTTTGGCCTTTTGGTTAATTGTGCGGCACCTGCATCAGCCATATACTCCCTCTTGCGTGAAATGGCAAACCTGAAAAGAGAGGTGATAATAAATCCTGCAACAGCAAGAACAAGGGCAATCAGCATACCGATCCCCCTGCCTTTGTCGCTTCCTCGTCCCCTGCTTCTAGTCATACTTGAATAAAAGAAGGAGCGAAGCATGATCTCCACCAGGAAAGCAAAAATGCCTACGAAAATGATCGAAACAATCAGTAACCTAACATCCTTGTTTCTTATATGGCTAAGCTCATGGGCTATAACACCTTCAAGCTCCTCGTCGTTAAGCTTATTGATTATACCACGTGAAAGTGTTACCGTATAGGTTTTTTCGGTAATCCCACTGGCAAAAGCATTTAGTGAGTTATCTTCAATGACGTTTATTTTTGGTGTTTTCATGCCCGCAGCAATGCACAGGTTTTCAACAAGGTTATATACTCTTTTGTTATCTCTTCTTTCAAGAGGTTTTGCTCCGGTTGCCCTGCGGATCATGGAGGTATTTGCATACCATGCTATAAGAAACCATATCAGCACTCCGGCAACCAGCCATGGCGCAGCTCCTGCAAATGTGTAGTTAACATCAGTAATAGTTTGATACTCCGTCCTCGTGAAATAAAAAAACAACCAGGCAAGGACCAGTATTACCAATGGAAACATTATAAGGAGAATAGTTGACTTCAGGTTGTTACTCCATATCTGGGATTGTAATCCAACGTACTTCATCAGTAAATATTTAGGTTAAAATATTGTCATTAAAAGTTCATGGTTTACAGGTTTATTTTTGGTGCCAGATCATGTGCAGCCCTTTGCTCGGAAGGAATTTCAAACATAGGCTGGCTCGTGAAACCAAACATTCCTGCAAAAAGCACTGCAGGGAACACGTGGATGGCGCTGTTAAGCTCCTTGGTGGCCGAGTTGAAGAATCTTCTGGATGCAGCCAGTTTGTTTTCTACATCTGATATCTCTTCCTGCAGGTTCATCACATTCTGGCTGGCTTTCAAATCTGGATAAGCCTCAACGGCGACTCTAAGTCCCGCAAGTGCACCGGAAAGCTGGTTTTCGGCATCTACTTTTTCATTGATACCAGTTGCATTCATTGCTTTTGACCGGGCGTCAGTAACCGCAGTAAGCACTCCACTTTCGTGTTTCATGTAACCCCTTACTGCATCAACAAGCTGGGGAATAAGGTCATGGCGTTGCCTCAATTGCACATCAATATCGGCAAAAGCGTTTTCACGGTTAAACCTGAGTTTTACCAGCCTGTTATAGGTAGTAATAACTATAAGAACAAGAAGCGCAGCGGCGACCAGGATTACTATAAGAGAAGTACTCATAACTTTCAGTTTTTTGTTATTTTAATATATAATCTGCGAAGGTCGGGAAAATTCGCGGAATAATATGAAGTTGTTCAGGTTAATTTTCTTTAAATCGGCAATTGTTCCACGAATATCGACAATTGTTCCACATATATTGCTTTCAATATTTACGGGAGCAATAGAATCACTGTCAAAACAAAGAGTCACTGCAAAAGAAAAAGATTCACTGTAAAGACAGATAGCCGCTGTAAAAGACAAAGAGTCACTGCAAAAGAAAAAGATTCACCGTAAAGACAGATAGCCGCTGTAAAAGACAAAGAGTCACTGCAAAAGACAAAAAGAGTACAAACACGGTAAGCCTGTTGATAGGGGTTATTTGGATTACCTGTTTTCTGAAGCCTGTGACCGTCTGAATTTTCTGATTAGTGACAGAAGATACCTTGACCGGAACTGATCGCTTGCCAGGGCCTGTTTTGCGAGTGGCAGTCTAAGAATTACGCCGAGTACAGCAGCCATGGCTCTGTGGCTGTAAAGGACCTGGTTATCGAACAGCAGGTTCTGCAGTTTGCCTCGTTCAATTGCCATCAGGACTACCCGGTGAACTGAATTGACGGGAGTAATGACTCTCTCATCCCGCTGCATCAGGCTTAGTGCATCTTCTTTGCAAGCCTTCAGGCAGACTCCGCAACCGATGCATTGATTCCCGTCAAGTTTGGCTTTCATCTTTTTGGGATTGAGGGAGTCGTTTGCCGATACAAGAGACAAGGCTTCAACGGGGCATAGGTTAACGCATTTGCCACAACCGGTGCATGCGACTTCATCGATTCCGGGAATGAAACTGGTGGTTGAAACAGGGTTGAGGAACCCGAACTTTCTTGCGGCAATCAGCGCCTCGCAACAGCATCCGCAGCAGTTGCATATAAAACCTACCTGCTCCTGCACGTTTTCACCAAATTGCACAAGATTTTTATTACGTGCCAGCTGAAGTAGGTCTAGTCCTTCGGCAGCATCTACCTGCCTGGCAATTTTATGTTTGATAAGAGATTCGGCAGGCCTGTTGAAAGTCATGCATATCTCCATGGGAGCATTGCAGTTCTTGCCCATATGCTCCATTTTGTGCCTGCAGTAGCATACCCCTATTCCAATGCTTGTAGCCGATTTTATTACTTCTGATGCCCTCTCGTAGCTAAGGACGTGAATAGCATTTGCGTTTGACAGCACATCTTCGTTAACAAATGCCCTTCCCAGCTGGGTTTCTCCGTCAAGAAAAAGGTTCCTGATAAAATCCTCTTCAACATTAATATATTGGTAAAACAGCTCCGATAGTGCCTTCTGGTCAATATCATTCCTGTACCGCATAAGGGAAAACTCGAAAAATCCTGCCATGGGCGGAGGCAGGGAGTAGGATGTTACCCCGTTAACTTCATAATCAAGAAGAATACCCCTGTCTGCCAGGTCATTTAGTATTACCCGCGCATCTTTCTGTGTCATCTTCCATAATCCGGCGGCCTTTTTGCCGGTGAAAGGTTTGATCGGGAGTAGTGATACCAGTTTTGCTTCCCTTTCGGAGAAAAGAACGCTGAGAATTCTGAAAAGAAACTCAGTCGGCGGTGCCCCCTGGGGAAATTTATTCAGCCTGCGTGCCAGGTCCTTGTAACTGTTGGATTTTATGGTATTGTGGTGTGCCATGGGTCTCTGGATTACAGGTAGTAACAAAAGTAACTATTTGTATTTTTGTCTGCCATTGATGAAAGAATAAATTTCGTTAAAAATTTCCTTTTAATGATTACCTAAAATCCGGAATTTTAACAAAATATTAATTTTTAACAGGGAAATTTGTCAGGTTTATTATAAACCTGCGACCATTAAGTTATATTTTAATTAAAACAGCCTGACAATATCCCTGAAGATATTGATGGAAAACTTAAAAAGCCTGCATTATTTAATCAAAATTAATTGAAAGATGAACAATGAAATTTTATTGCAAAACACTTTTGAGAAGATTGACCGGTACATAAAAAGCAACAGCGATAAAGGCAAGCCGTTAGTTAAGTTTAAAATGCCCGCCGAGCTCACCTCTATCATTGATCCTGAAATAGCGGAAGAGGGGATTACGGAAAAGGAGTTTCTGGATATGGTGGACAATTACCTTGAATACTCGGTGCGGACGGGCAACAAACAGTTTCTGAACCAGTTGTATTCAGGGTTCAACTTCCCGGCGTTTATCGGCGAGGTTATCAGCACACTGGCAAATACCTCTATGTACACCTATGAAGTGGCCCCGGTGGCAACGGTCATCGAAACCGAGATGATCCGTCTTATGAACAGTTATGTCGGTTACAGCGATGGAGACGGAGTTTTTTTGAGTGGCGGAAGCAATGCCAATCTTGTTGCAATGTTTTCGGCGCGCAACCAGGTTTTTCCTGATGGCCGGTTTGATGGCTACGACTCTAACCTGAAACTGAAGGCTTTTATAAATGAGCAGGCTCACTATTCGTTTGAAACGGCAGCCAATGTTCTTGGTATAGGAGCAAAGAATGTGGTTAAGGTAAAGGCAGACAAGGAAGGAAAAATGATCCCCGGGGAGCTGAAAAAGGAGATAAATAATGCAATCGGAAAAGGGGAGAGGCCATTCTTTGTGGCCGCAACCTGCGCAACAACCCTTAAAGGGGCCTATGATCCGCTGGAAGAGATCGCCGATATCTGCAGTGAGCATAATATCTGGCTTCATGCCGACGGCTCTTTCGGGGGCTCCCTGATACTGAGCGACCGGCACCGGCATCTAATGAACGGGATCGAAAAGACCGATTCCTTTGCATGGAACCCCCATAAACTTATGAATATTCCTCTTATTTGCTCTGTGATCCTTGTCAAAAAGAGGGGAACCCTGCAGCAAAACATTACAGATATTAACGCCGACTATATCTTTCATGATATTGACCAGATAGAGGATCTTGGTAAGAAATCTATCCAGTGTGGCCGGAAGGTGGATGCGGTTAAGTTGTGGTTTGCATGGAAATATTTTGGTCTTAAAGGTTACCGGTCGCGCATTGACAATTCGATCGATATGGCCGCTTTCGCAGAAAAGAAAGTAATGGAGCATCCTGACCTGGAGCTGCTTACACCAAGGCAGTCTTTTGCCGTTTGCTTCCGCTATATCCCCGGAAGGGAAACCGATCTGAACGCCTTTAACCTCGAACTGCGCGAATCTCTGAGGAAATCAGGTAAATCAATTGTTAATTACGGTTACATTGGCGATACTCTTGCCATCAGGCTGATTACCGCAAACGGCGAACTGGAGAAGTCAGACATTGATCAGTTCTTTGACAACCTGCTTACTGAGGCAGAAAAACTGGACAGTGTGTATAAATCTGCTGCAAGCCGGAAGCTCCAAAAATCAAGCATATAAAATATGGTAGTTGCATCAGAAAAGTGATCCCGGGATTGATTAAATATGGATTAACAGCAGAGCTTTATAGAGATTAAACGCTTATTTTCTGAGTTGTAACATATTGTTAAACAGATTAATGATTATATAGAATGCATCAGTGGGATCAAAACGTAAGTAAGCATTCCGGATTTGCAATAGCGGTGGCGTGGCCGGAGACCCTGTGCAAGCAGCCGGGGTCATGGTATGACTCACTGGCCGGAAAGCTGGGTATAAGCAGGAATCATTATTACCGGGCCGGGCATGCTGCCCTGGTTCTGGTAGAGAGTGAAACCGGCAGATGTCACTATTTTGATTTTGGCAGGTATCATGCGCCATATCAGCATGGGCGGGTAAGGAGCGGTGATACTGATCCGGGACTCGCGATACGGATTAGCGCCATCATATCAGCAGATGGCGCCGGGATAGCGAATTTCAGTGAGATACTGACCGTGTTGCAGCATAATGTAGAATACCATGGTGATGGCACCTTGTATGCCTCTTACTGCAAGGTGAATTTTGACAAGGCGTATGAAAAAGCAATTGAAATGCAGGCTTACAGTCCCATTGCTTACGGACCGTTTGTTTATGGCGGCAGTAATTGTTCGAGGTTTGTCAATACATGCATTCTGGCAGGCAACCCTGATTTGCAGCACCGGGTACGTCTCCGGTTGCTGGTGCCACTGACCCCCACACCCATGAATAATGTGAATTCACTTACCAATACGATTGAGATCCCCCATTTGCGTGAAGAATTGACAACTTTTCCGCAGCCGGTTAAGGAGAAACAAATTCTCCAATCCACCCTGCCGGAGCCGGTAAGGCCCCAATCTCTTCCCGGGAATGCTCAATGGCTGAGTGGCGAGGGTGCCGGGTCATGGTTTGCTATTGAGAAAGCAGGTGGAAATTTCCTGGTGCGTCGTTTTTCCCCGAAAGGGGACCTGGAGTGTGAAAATATTTTTTCGCTTGTAAGAAAGGGATCATTTGATATTGACAAGCCATACAGCTTTGAAC
>SKND01000280.1 GCA_007120695.1 Bacteroidales bacterium
TGATCAACTGGATATGGGCGTCAGTCGCCATTGTTGCGGCTTCAGCAATGTTTATAATTATTAAACGGGCTGAATTGACAGTGCAGTGGGGGGATGTGCGTAGCGGATATGCATACCGTCGCGCCCGCAATGCACTATTAACTCTTGAAAACGAAAGATATCATCCAAAAAACTGGAGGCCATCAATTTTGACTCTTAGCGGTGTTGCTGGAAGCCGGATGCATTTGGTTAAATATGCGAACCTGCTTTCGGCAGGACGTGGCCTGGTGTCCCTTGCACAAATTATACCCGGAGATCTGGAATCTCTTAATAAACACCGTATGGAAAGTGAAAAGTTAATACGAGGCTTTATTCGTGAAGAGGGATTGTCGGCCTTCCCTGTAGTGGTGATTGATGATAATATTTCCGACGGACTAAAAGCGCTTTTGCAGTGTCATGGAATCGGTGGATTAAGACCAAATATTTTAATGCTTGGGTGGAGTAATGATCCGGAAAAAAAAGATTCATTTTCAACTATTCTGAACCTTGCAAAGAGGATGAATCGAAGCTGTTTAATTCTCAGCAGTAACAAGGAAGAAAAAAGCTGGGAAGATCCATCAGGTGCTATAAATATATGGTGGACAGATCAAAAGAACGGGGCAATGATGCTGCTGCTTGCCTTTCTTCTGAAAGGAAACCGTGAATGGCGCGATTGCCCGTTAAGGGTACTTCGTCCCGTCCCGCTTAAAGCCGATGTGGAGAATGTTGAAAAAGAGATGAAAGAAATATTGCAGGGAGGACGAATAGAGGCTGAGATTGTCGTATTACCTACAGATTCTTCTCTTGAAGCTATAAGGGGAGCCATGTCACCCTCAGCCCTGCTATTTGCCGGATTTGAACCTGCAGATGAAGATCCGGCCGGTGTATTACTTCCCTTTATGGAACAAATAGTTGATTTACCAGGTGATGTAATTTTAACATATAATGCAGGAGATGTAACTCTTGAAAGTTGAAATAAATACTTTAAATCCCTTTGTGTCGTCTCATCAGCCGGTGATTTTAAGTGATCCTAACAGCCTTTTGGGTGATGTACTTGATAAGCTTACCGTAGAAAAAGAAATACCGGGAAATGATGTTATTGACAAAGACCTGATCTCAAAACCCTGTCACGGTATTATTACACGGTAATAATTATCAGGAAGGTGCCAGAAGATGTGAATATGAAATCCGGATACCAAAAGCCAGTCAGGTCAGTAAAATGAGTTTATTCGTCTGTTATTTTGAAAGGTTTAAACGATGTTATGATATTTGGCAGTTAGTCTCTAATGGATTAAAATGGCTTTATTGCCGTTTTTAAGCCACTCTTTTTTGGGAGCATATGCTGGTCCCGGATGTCTCTTTAAATTTTGGATACGCCTGATTTTGAGATCAGTGCTGAATTAGTTATTGCTGATTTCTCATATGGAAGAGTGAAAATAAAACTGGATCCTTTCCCGGCTACACTCTCGGCCCAAATCCTCCCCCCATGAATGGTGATCAACTCCTGGCATATGGTTAAACCAAGGCCGGATCCTGATTCATTTGAGGTGCCCTTTGCCGTAACCACCTGGGTTAAGTTAAATAATTTTGGCAATAAGACAGGCTCTATTCCAACTCCGGTATCAGAGACCGTGATTTTGACATGGTGGGTATCCTGCTCAGCTCTTATAACAACTTCTCCTCCCGGGTGGGAGAACTTGATTGCATTAGTGCATAGATTACGTAGGATTGTTTTGAGCATATAAGTATCGGCAAATATCTCGATGTTCCCATCTGTATAGCTGTTTATCACAATGTTCTTTGCTTCAGCAACCGGACGTACCTGGTGGTAGACTTCATTCCAGATATCCTTGAAATCACATACCTCCGGTTTGAACTGAATATTTCCGGATTGCGTTTTAGACCATTCCATAAGGTTTTCGAGAAGGCCGTAGGTATTTTTCGCCACGGTGTTGGTGTGATCCAGGTACTGTTGAATTTTTTCTTTACCAAGGATATGATAGTCGTTTGTTAAAATTTCCAGGAAACCCAGGAGGCTATTAAAAGGGCTCCTTAAATCATGCCCGAGTATGGAAATAAACCGGTCTTTGTCCCTGTTTAGTTTTACAAGCTTTATATTTAGCTGTTGTATTTGTTTGACATCCTTATTTGTCTTTATTAATGACAATGTAAGTAAAAATAATAAGAGGCTTATTATGAGGCCACTGATAAGTACTACAAGTACGCTGCTGTTGAAAAACGATAAATCTTCGCTTTTCCTGGTAAGAACCATAATCCATTCCTCGCTGTTTAATCTCACGGGAAGGGTAACTGATAAATTTGGTTTGGCATTGTTTCCTGAACTTTCATCCAGTTGACTGTCAAATAACAGGTCGTCATCCGATTGAGTGATGTTGTCGTAAATTCTAAGATGAATCCTGTTTGATCCGGGATGATCCCAGTTTCCCAGTATTCCTTTTGTCAAATCATTTATCCTGTAAGGACTGTATACCCATCCCTTTATGGCTGCCCTTCGTTCTTCGACAGTACTGGCGGGCATGCCCCGCCTGTAGACAGGACTATACATCAATGTTCCCGGCTGAATGTCCTCTAATGTTTCCTGTACCAGGTGGACCTTACCCGATAATACGGAAAAAGCGGAATCTCTGGCTGTTTCCATTGCCTTTCGACGAACTTCTTCGGAAAACATGTCATATCCAATTGCCCGAAGGTTTCGCCCGGAAAAGGGTTCCAGGTAAATTATGGATGTATACAGTTCCCTTTCTCCCTCCGGCCAGACAGTGTACTCAGGAAAACCACTTTCCCTGGTTTCCCGGATATAACTGGACAGCTGTGGCGGATGAATGATCATACTATAGCCGAAACCCTGTATACCGGGCATATGCTGTTGAATTCTTGAATGTTCGTAAAACTGGCTCCACTGTTCGCGTGTTACCGTGTCAGTAGCGGCAAAAAGTGCCACACCACTGCGAAGCAGATGGGAGTGGGCCCTGAGTCTGGTTTCCATTTTGTTTTGAAGCTCGGTACTGTCAAATTCAAAATCCTGTAAAGCGGTTTTTTCTATCAGGTTCCTTGTATAGTTTACTATGATGGCCGTTAAAAGAAGACTGATGATTAATACCGAAAATGCTATCCATGAGCCTTTCGGCAGGAGCCTGGCAATTGCCCTTTTTTGATTGCTACTCATCATTCCCGCAAAGTAGTTTTAAATTTAGATATACCATTAATTATACCTGGTTTGGAAATGGAATTCCTTTTCCAGGCATTCCATTTTGCCATCTTATTAGCCTGAGGCCGATCGGGGCTTTATTTGTGTATATATATTCATGACAACATATTAACGCTATTAAAACCTAAATATTTCAATTTCTATCTTTGACTTGCGACTGCATGTATTTACACAGTGAATGCGGCCTTTAAAATGTCTTAAATCAAGGCGCTTCCGTTTTTACTCCAGGAATATTGACATGTATTTGTTCTCAATAACTTCAATCTCTGAATCGGAGAGTGCTTCAAATTCTTTTGTCCTTGCCCTTTTTGATAACCAGTTAAAAAACCGGTCTCCGAAGCAGTCCTTCCGTGAAATTGGAATATTTTTTTTGAAAAATGGGTATTTTTCATGGCATGCTACGAAATATAGGTATTGCAAAATCCGCAATACAATTCAACTTGAATATGTAATACTAATAATGACCTAATTTTAAACTCCTATACAAAACAGATGCTTTTCTCCTCTTAAAAAGATTTTACCATTACTGATTGCCGGCGAAGAGTTCATCGACTCACCTATGGCATTTTTGGATATAACCTCAAAATCGGGGCCGGGTTTTATAACAGTAATAACGCCATCATCGTTGGGCATATAAACCAAACCAGGAACCTTTAAACACAGTTTCTTTCCACAACAAATTGCCATTCCGACTGTCGTAACAAAGCAAAACTTTTTCCTTTGTTTCCGGGAAAGAAGTTAAAGTAAAAAGCCTGTCTTCCCAGATAATTGGAGAGGAATGCCCCACGCCGGGAACTTCGCTTTTCCATTCAATATTTTTAGTGGCATCCCATTCAACCGGCAAGTTGGTTTCATTACTTGTTCCGTCACCGTTTGGCCCACGCCAGCCCGGCCAGTTTTGACTTTGCAACTGGACTGAGAATAAAATCATTAAAGCAATCAACGCAACGTGAAATTTGAACAATCTCATTTTGTTGTATTTTTGGGGTTATCTTAAAGATTAGCTAAAAAGCACTGATTTGGCACAAATATGAAATGCAACAAGTTAAAACCTTTAATCATCAGATGCAAGAAACTGTTGATTTTTTAGATAGTTATCCCCGCAATATGAAGCCTTTTATTCCGGGAAAGCGAAATCATTAAAGTAACCCAGGAATTGGTGCCTGTCTTCTGTTTCTTTATCACCCTTGTAGTATAATTCTATTACTATAGGTTCAAATGGAATCATATATTCACATAAAGGCCGTGTCTCTTAGGCCAGGCATTGCAATTTGAGTTAGCACGGCTTCCCCGAAAGGGAAATTTTGTTGGTAATTGCCGTGCCGTCTAAATGTTTTGTAATATCAACATAGGTTGTTTCAGGGTTTTCCGTGTAAAGAGAATATAAAATACCAATAAATCCTGCTTTTATTCCTGAAATAATTTAATTATCTATATTTGTAAAAAAATGAATGCCAGAAATTTATAGTTTCCACTGGGATTAAGAATCATGCATATAATAGGGAAATCATCAGCTGTTTTAGGCAATTAAAGCCGACTAAAACATTTTATTCTGATTCCATTCATAATGGCCAAAATGATCAAACTTTTTTTTCTCCTTATTATAACACCTTGTGTAATTAATACATAAAACGAGGTAATTAAGGCAGGTCATTTTTTTGACGCTCAAAGCGGCATAATGCAGGATAACCAAATTATTGTCCATCAGGATTTGAATACTGAGGGTAAACCAGACATTCACCATTTGACGGATTACCCGCATCCCCACATAATTGATCTGTCAGAAAACCCGGCGCCTGTTAAAATACCAGCCGGGTTTTTTATAACCATGCAAAACTTCAACA
>SKND01000216.1 GCA_007120695.1 Bacteroidales bacterium
ATGTCGGTTCCACTATCACAAACAATAACGGCATCGACTCCGGCAGCATCGGCTGTTCGCAACATTGCCCCGAGATTACCAGGTTTCTCTATAGATTCAGCAACAAGCACAAGAGGATTTGTGCCGGGTTTGATCTCTGAAAGTGTAATTTTTTTCTGGTGGGCAATTGCCAGCAGTCCGCCTGATCCTTCCCGGTATGCCAGCTTGCCAAAAACATTTTTGCTTGTTTCGATTATTACAGCCTGCCCTGTCAGGATCCCGGCAATGTTATTAATCTCCGTATCCCCTGGCTGATCATCACCACAACACACAATCAATGTGTGGAACCGGTACCCTGCTTGCATTGCAAGCCTTATTTCCCTGCACCCCTCAATGAGGAACAGGTTTTCTTTTCTCCTGACCGAGGGTTTCCGGAGAGACTGGGCAAACTTGATTTTAGGATTCTGAGGACTGGTTATACTGATGCTCATAATTTATCCCCAAGGTCCGTCGCTGTATCCCGGGCCGGTCCACTCAAGATTCCTGTCAGCAAAGAACGGCGACAGGTTTGCTGCAAATGCACTCATTTCGGCTGCCGTCATCGGAGAGAACGTCCTGAGTATCTCTATATTCGACTTTACCACTTCAATACTGTCCATCCCGATAACAAGTCCGGAAGGACCATCAAGTGATAAGGCAAACCTGATAAGCTCATTTGGGTTGACACCGGCAACCATCTCCCTGGGACGCACAACTTTCATCAGAAGTATCCCCATATTCTTCTCCAGTGCTGCAGGGATAATAACCTCCTCCCTGTTTTGGGAGTGGTTTTCATACTGGTTCATTGCAAAGAGCACATTATCAAAATTACCACTTCTTATCATTAGTCCCTTAGCTTCGGCATTTGAGTGTCCGGAAAAACCTATAAATTTTGTAACTCCCTGTTCTTTAAGGCGGGAAACCATATCAATAACTCCCCCGGTACGGCCTATCCTTTCAACTTCTTCAACAGAACCTATATTGTGTATCATCAGATTATCCACATAGTCTGTTTGCAACCGCCGCAGGCTTGTTTCAACCTGTCTCATAGCTTCATCCGGGTCACGGCTTGCAATTTTGGTTGAAAGGAAAACCTCTTTTCTCCTGTTTTTAAGAACTTTACCTATCCATTCTTCGCTCACAACCCCTTTACCCCTGTCAATATAGGAGTTTGCAGTATCCCAGTAAAATAATCCATTATCAAGTGCATAGGTCAGTATTTCAAGGCCCTTTTCTTCATCTCCAACACTGCAATAACGGCTTCCGAGGCCTATTGCAATGCGGGGAATCCGGATGCCGGTCTTCCCGAAGGTTACTGTCGGGAGTCCCCGTGAATTATAACCATCTGCTGACTTGAATGAAGATATCCCGACAAGTGCAACACCTGCGCCAATGGTTTTCTGGATAAAATCCCTTCTTGAAAAAACATTTTTCTTCATCGGTAAAAAATTCAGGTTAAACAATTAGGATTGCTGAAGTTGATTAACTTAATTAACAATTGTGAAATTAAGCAATATTTTGCAATATTAAGATCCGGCGAACTTATTTATACAGATGTTTTTTGACCATCCGGAATAATTTGCCTAATTTTATATTTCTATATTCTTGACAGGAATATCCATCCATTTTGCTCATGCAGAATGGTTCGTTTTTTTTGAAGAACAGGATAACATTTAGGGAGAGAATTATATAACAAAAAAGAAAAACAATGGAGAGAGGACTGCTTAAGATTATCAAGAACCAGGCTGACTACCCCAACATTTCTATTCTTCTGTCAACCCATAAGACATCACCGGATAATAACGGGGATAAAAAACTTCTAAAAAATCTTTCAAGAGAAGCCGAACGAAGGCTTATGTCTGAATTCCGCAAAAGAGAGATAAAAGGACTCCTTGACAAGTTGCACAAAACAGTCGAATCTGTTGATGTCAGGCAGAACCTTGACGGGCTGGCAATATTTGTCAACAACAGATTTGAAAAAGTTGTGCGCCTGCCATTCCCCGTAAGGGAAAGGGTGATAATTGATGAGAGCTTTGCGACGCGTGACCTTATTAGAGCTGTAAACAGGGGGGTGAATTATTATACAATCTCAATAAGTGCCGGATATGTTAGGCTGTTTGAAGCTCACAGGGATAAGTTTCAGGAAATAACGGAAGGGGGGTTCCCGTTTGCAAATCCTTTTGAAAGAGGATCTAATCTGGAGGAGTCAACTTCACTTAAGGAGGCAAGGTTAAGGGAGTTTTTCAATATGGTGGATAAAACATTTCTGCAAATCTACAATCAACATCCGATGAAGCTTGTATTGGCAGGAGTGGAAAAGAACATATCACTTTACCGGGAGATCACAGAATTGAGTGAAGAGATCATTGCTGTGGCAGAGGGCAATTATGACAGCGCTGCTCCGCATAAGGTGGCAGAAGTCGTTTGGCCCCTGGTCTGTAAGTTAATGGCAATTAAAAGACAGCAGGTTGTAAGTAAACTTGATGAAGCGATAAGCAGACAAAGACTTGTGTCGGGTCTCGAAGAGGTATGGAAGCTGGCCAACCAGAGCAGAGGTGAACTGCTTGTTGTTGAAGAAGATTACCAGCAGGCAGCTAAAATCAACTCCAGGCTGGATTCAATTACACTTGTAAATAATGAACCACTGCCGGGAGCTACTGATGACCTGGTGGATCAAATTGCAGAGAAAGTTGTATCAACCGGAGGTCGGGTTGTATTTGCCGATAACGGATCGCTAAATAAATATGATCATATAGCCCTGGTGCTGAAATACTGATTAGTAACCAGGCCGCCAAAAACAGATAACCTGCCAGCCCGGGGATAACTTTTTGTTATCCATAAAACCGGGTATGGTTCATCTGGCTGTTTGCAGGATACGGTTTCTATCAGCGCTTCTCCGGGTCACGCATCCAAACAGACTCCCTGCCAAGAAAGCGCATGCCCAGCACAAATCCCTTAAGCCTCAGAGTATTGTTACCATCCAGACGCATAAATGCATTATAGGTCCTGCCGCTCTTGGGATCATAAATTGTCCCGTCAGCCCACTCCTGATCAGAAGCACTGAAAGTAAAATCCTTCAGTATCTCGATTCCCAATGTAGGACGTGTCCTGAGTGCCCGGTCAGGATTCTTGTCGTCGACCTTTGGCCTGCCCTGTTCGTTAAGTGGCTCTTCCAGCCAGACAATCCTGCCGTTAAATTTGTTTCCAGGAACCCGGTATATCTCAATTTGCGAATCTTTATCCTCGGTCAGCCAGAAACCAACAATTGAGCCGGCCTGTCCGAACATCGCTGTTGAGGCAATAAACACAACTGAAAAGATCAATAGCAGCTTTTTCATACGGATAAAGTGTAGTTATAAATCGGTTTAACAATATGTAAACAAGTAACATAAGGATTTTATTCAGATAATCTTGGTTAACGGCGATAAATATAAGCTAAATTTTCAATTATCCGGTCAGCCATCAGGAATCAAGTTTCAGCACTGCAAGGAACGCCTGTTGCGGCACTTCAACGTTACCAACCTGTCTCATTCTTTTCTTGCCCTTTTTCTGCTTTTCAAGAAGTTTACGTTTACGGGTTATATCTCCTCCATAACATTTGGCTGTAACATCCTTTCGCAAGGCTTTAACTGTTTCGCGGGCGATAATCTTTGCCCCGATGGCTGCCTGAATGGCTATATCGAACTGTTGCCTTGGAATAAGCTCTTTAAGTTTGGAACACATTTTTTTTCCGAACTCATAGGCATTATCCTTGTGAGAAAGACTGGAGAGCGCATCAACAGATTCGCCGTTAAGGAGAATATCCAGTCTTACCAGGCTTGAAGGTTTATAACCGGAAATGTAATAATCGAAAGATGCATATCCCTTGGAGATGCTTTTAAGCTTATCATAAAAATCGAATACTATCTCACCAAGTGGCATCTCAAAGGTCAGCTCCACCCGGTCGCTTGTAAGGTAATGCTGGTTCTTGAGAATACCTCGTTTACCAATACAAAGATTCATTACAGGACCAACATATTCTGATTTGGATATGATCTGTCCGTTAATAAAGGGTTCTTCGATATGGTCAAGCAGATTGGGCCCGGGCATACCAAACGGATTGTGAACTTCAATTACCTCATTTTTTTTGGTATAGGCTTTATATGAAACGTTGGGAACAGTAGAAATAACCCCCATATCAAACTCCCTGTCAAGTCTTTCCTGTACAATTTCCAGGTGTAAAAGTCCCAGAAATCCGCATCTGAAACCAAAACCGAGAGCAACAGAAGATTCAGGCTCAAAGGTAAGCGATGCATCGTTCAATTGAAGTTTCTCAATTGAGCTCCTCAGTTCCTCATAGTCATCAGGATCTATTGGATATACTCCTGCAAACACCATGGGTTTGACATTTTCAAATCCTGCAATAGCAGAACTGCAAGGCCGGGAAACATGAGTAATTGTATCACCCACCTTGACCTCTTTGGAGGTCTTTATACCCGATATAATATAACCAACATCACCTGCACTTAATTCCTCGCGCGGATGCTGGGTAAGCTTCAGGACTCCGATTTCATCAGCCTGATACTCCTTGCCGGTAGCAACGAATTTGACCCATTCATTTGTTCTGATCGTGCCGTTCATGATCCTGAAGTAGGCAATAATTCCCCGGAAGGGATTAAACACCGAGTCAAAAATCAGGGCCTGTAGTGGTGCCTCAGGATCGCCTTTGGGCGGAGATATCCTCTTCAGTATTGCTTCAAGAATTTCGGCTACTCCCATTCCGGTCTTCCCGCTCGCCTCTATTATATCTTCAATGTCGCATCCTATAAGGTCTATTATCTGGTCCTTTACCTCATCCGGCATGGCCGCATCAAGATCCATTTTATTCAGAACGGGAATTATCTCAAGTTCATGCTCCAGCGCCAGGTAAAGGTTGGAAATTGTCTGGGCCTGTATACCCTGGGTCGCATCAACAATGAGCAAGGCTCCCTCACAGGAAGCTATGGAACGGGATACTTCATAAGAAAAATCGACGTGTCCAGGGGTATCAATAAGATTTAGTTTATACTTTATGCCATCCTGGAAATAATCCATCTGGATAGCGTGGGATTTAATGGTAATGCCTCTTTCACGCTCGAGGTCCATGCTATCCAGAACCTGTTCGCGGGCATCTCGGGCAGAAACCGTCTGTGTCATCTCCAGTAACCTGTCGGCCAGGGTACTTTTACCGTGATCAATATGAGCAATTATGCAAAAATTCCGTGTGTACTGCACTTGAAGAAATTATGGTGGTTGACATGCAACCTGGTTTATTGACTGCTTTAACTAAAAGTTACAAAGATATCTTATTTACTTCATTTTTTTCAAACCTTACCCGGACCGATCACAACCCAAGATCGACACCAAGCTCTGACAAACTAATTGGTTTATAATGGGAAGGGGGGCGAAAACTGTTTTCATGAATATGCTGCTGCTCAATACTGACTACTTCGGTAACAATTACCGAACCGTCCTGGAGGGTTTCAATAGTTCTCAAGGGAATTCCGGTTTTCATAAGATGAATATATCTTTCTGTTGACCTGTAATCCTGGAACATACCTCCCCACGACATCTTGTCAACAAATGACCTGAAATCGCCATAATCGTATTCATTTTCAAGGCTGATATCCCTGGTAAACCATATCTCTTCAATCCTCTCACCATCTAAAAAAACAAGGTACTGGTTGGCACGATAACCAAGAATGCGGTCAATCTCATCAGTCATTATTAATTCCAGGGGCAACTCTCCAATAAAGGATACCACATCATTACCCTGCGCCATGTCAAATTTAAGATCTTCTAGCATTGTCTGCAGGTAAGGCTTATCAAACTCATCAGCTTTAACAATTTCAGCTTTAAGATAATCAATCATTACATTCTTTGCATATGAAAGATACCCGGAGGGAGGGCCGCTCCAATAACCATTTATGGAGGGATTGATGAATGTGAGCAACTGTTTTTCCAGATCAATTATCATGATATGGTCATGATCGACTGATTTAATCATGTTGTTCTGAATATAAAGAGTACTCTCTGGTGCATCTTCAAAACCTTCGCCTGAAGTTCTCTCAACAATAATCCATCCTGCCTGAATTGAAGGATTTACTAAATTGATGAAAAAAATAAATAGCAGTAACCTGATCATATGAAATATCCTTGTTTATCCGCGATAAAACTTTCTTATTATTACCTTCTTCAACTCCCTTTCAAGAATCATTTCTGCTATAATAGCAGAATGATCGCGATTGTGAGCAGCCAGTTTTTGATTTAACTCCTTCTCGCTTATGTCAATATGATACAGTAATGATAGCAACCTGCGGTAATCGGAATTTAGCAATTCAACCAGACTGGAATCAAGTTGATCGAACAACTCATTGTATGCATTAATTGTATCCCCTGAAAATGTTATATCCATACCAAAAAGTGCAAAGTCTTTGATAACCTGCTGGGCAGTTAGCCTGATTATCTCCGATTCATTACGGAAATTCTCCAAATCAGATTTACTCAGTCCCGGTAATGACATAACTAATAATGGTTAAAATTATTCATTGATCTTTAGGGTATGAAGAATTGCCTCAACCTGCCGGAGCAAATTCCGCTTTTTATCCCCGGGTGCATATAAGAATGCCTCAACCGTTATCACCTTATTTCTATCTTCGTCAAGTGTTGTATGACTTATAAATGGTCCGCCCATAAAATCATTCTCAACCTTCCACAATCCTTCAAGTCTGGCAACATAAGTGCCATTGTCCATAAACTCTGTAAACTCCGGGTATATAATTGTTTCGGTCGCCATCCATGAGTTATCGGAAGGCCCCTGAACATAACTCCTCAGAAACTCATCCCTTTTACTTACCAGATACTCAGGACTGAATGTTGCGGGATCGGTATAATCATACTGATAAACAAAAATACCCTGGATAATATCCTTGGTGATCCTTCTCGGATCGTGCCTTATCCAGATAAAATCTGTTGTATCAATAATAATATCATATCCCCTGGGAATTGTAAGAGAGAGATCAAATTTTTGTTCAAGATGGTTTCTCAGTGCCGTCCTTTCAGATGTGCGATTATATTCAAGGACCCTTCCCCTTTCGGCAAGAACAAATTCTTCAACAATTCTTTCACCCTGATTCCCGATAAACGAGTACAAAGATTCAGCATCAGGTGCATTTACCTCAAGAACCGTCTGGGGTTTTGCCCATACATTATTACGGATATTCATATGCGGACGCTCGTGCTGACCCGACACACTGACAATTAATATATTTCGATGAGTTTTGAAAATATTTGTAAATGCGCCGTGTCCTATCCTTACAATATCAAACATCGGTTCATACTGCATCAGTCCGGGATGTTCCGATGCCAGTTTGCCGCCCAGTGCTCTTCCCGGAGGTCCCTCCCACATATTGGTATTCATGACCAGTACAACCTGCCCGGCAGTTCCTGTAACATTGGGTAGAAGAGGCGTCCGGTCGCCACATGACCCCAGAATAACAAGACCGGATATTACCATGGGAAGAAGAAGCCTTTTAAAAATTGAATGTTTCTTCATAAATATCACTTTTTAGATTTGCATAGTTATAACGGCAAAATAGATTATGCTGGTATTAAGAAATAATGGATCATTGCCCGGAACTGCCCTGATGATCGATATAAACAGGCAATCCGGGATCCAGAAACTGCAAATTATCGTGAGAGACCCAGATTATTATTTCCTGAACCAGTGTTTTTGATATTCCATTAGCTGGAATATGGTCGCGGATATAACCCGGGTTTAGGAATCTAAGGGTTTCAAGAGGAATCTCAAGTTCGCCGCTTACCTGTTTAAGATTCAACGGGCGGGATACATGGAAGGTATCAATATAAGAACTGATTTCAAGATCAAACATTCTTGCTGTATCAACCAGCAACTGCCACAATCCCATTGCTCCCGATGGCGAAACTGCCAACGGATCCAATGCCGATTCGACGATAGCAGTGTATTTGATCTCAAAGGGAAGTCCGTAATTATCAAAAATCTCGTCAATAATCGGAAAATACAGAGATTTGAGGCCAGGCACCCTGCTGATTGCCTCACGCCTTTCCCCGGAGAATAGAGTGATGAACTCCAATACATGCTCATTATAATCCAGAGCTACCGGTGTAGAGATATCAAGTTCTGCAATCCGGGATTCTACTAACAACTCGGGCGGAGGCAAATAAGAATCTCCTGTAACCCGGACCGGTAAAAGCCAAAGCAGAAGTAGAAATAAACTACATACACGAATTAACATGGTTCTCCCATGTGATACCGATGCAAAGAATATTAGAAAAAGCCTTATAGTTCAGGAGATATTATTTACTCTTGTCTTCAATGGGTTTATCCTCCTCATTGTCATCATCCTTCTCGTTGGTCGCCTTTTTGAACTCCTTAATGCCTTCTCCAAGACCCCGCATTAAATCAGGAATTTTCTTACCTCCAAAAAGCAGAAGTATGATAATAACTATAAGAGCAATCTGCCACGGGCCAACCATAGCTCCCAAAACAAATAGATCTGTCATATCTTTTCAATTAAAATGTATTCACAAATGTAACAATAAATATAAGAATTCAACCTGTTTTTATCAATAAACCTCAACGGAACAACCTTACTATGTCATTACCATTGGCGTACAATATAAGGCTTAACAGAATAAGCATTCCTGTAAGCTGTGCATATTCCATGAATTTGTCACTCGGTTTCCGGCCTGAAACCATTTCATAAACCAGGAACATTACATGTCCCCCATCAAGTGCAGGAATAGGTAACACATTCATTATGGCCAGCACTATTGACAAGAATGCGGTCATATTCCAGAACATCTGCCAGTCCCATGCCCCGGGAAATATACTGCCAATTGTTATAAAACCGCCGAGTGACTTATAAGCCCCGGTCTGTGGAGAAAAAATCATCCTCAATTGTTTCAGGTAGCTGCTGAAGGTTGCCATACCTTTTGTAATTCCAGCCGGAATGGCCTCAAAAAATGAGTACTCAACTGTTCTCAGGTCGAAAAATCTGCTCAACTCTCCAACCGGAATCACCCCAATCAATCCTTCTTCAGGAACGACTACCGGAATATCCACAAGTTCTCCATCCCGTTCAACCGTCACAGTGACTTCCTGATTGCCACGGGTCATAATCTCCTCACGGAATTCAAGAAAATAAGGTATCTCCTGTCCATCGAGTCCGACAATCTTATCCCCTTCCCTGATCCCTGCCTCTTCAGCCCGTGAATTCTCGGGAAAACCATTCACAATAAAAGGTATTCTCATATCGATAAAAGGTGTTCCTCCCAGAAGCTTAGGGATGATATCATCAGGAACACTTATATTGACCTTTTCTCCATCCCTGTTAACCTGAATGTTATTTACCTTATCAAGCACTATAGCAGGAGTGATCTGAAAAAACTGATCCACCTCCCTGTTGTCAAGTGAGACTATATGATCACCATGCCTGAGACCTATTTCACGGGCAAGTGAATCAGCATGTATTCCATAGGTAAGGTTTTCAGCGGGCAGGTATCTTTCTCCCCATGAAAATAGCATTGAGGCGTAAATTACGAGGGCAAGAACAAAATTAACCATCACACCGCCCAGCATTATTAAAAGTCTTTGCCAGGCAGGTTTTGAACGGAACTCCCATGGCTGTGGCTCCTGACTCATCTGATCTTTATCCATAGATTCATCAATCATTCCGGATATTTTCACATATCCTCCCAACGGCAACCATCCCAGGCCAAACTCAGTTTCACCCTTTTTAATCTTGAACAGGGTAAACCAGGGATTAAAAAAAAGGTAGAATTTCTCAACTCTTGTGTTAAAGAGCCGGGCAAACATAAAATGTCCCAGCTCATGGAGAATAATGAGGATTGACAGGCTGAGAAAAAATTGTGCCGCTTTTATAAGTATTTCCATTTCAAATTATTTTCAATTTCCAACAAACTTAAATTCCATTTGTTCAGACACTGATCAGGTTTTCCGCAAATGATCTTGCTTCCTTATCTGCATCCTTATAATCTTCCAGTACAGGCTCCTTTATATGATAGACCTTATCCATAGTCCTCTCAATTACGGAGGGGATATCATAAAAACCGATTTTATCATTCAGAAACGCTGCAACAGCTATCTCGTTTGATGCATTCATCACACAGGGCATAGTTCCCCCGGTTCGCATTGCCCGGTATGCAAGTAAAAGGTTGGGAAAACTATCAGGATCGGGTGCTTCAAAATTCAATACAGGGTAATCGGTAAAACTGAAACGGGGAAAGTCCGTTTTTATTCTTTCCGGATATGTTAAAGCATATAATATGGGAAGTTTCATATCGGGCAGACCCATCTGAGCCTTAATCGAACCATCCCTGAACTGTACCATTGAGTGCAGGATTGACTGAGGGTGTATCACCACATCAATCTGGTCAGGTGTAAGATTGAACAGCCATCGTGCTTCAATAACCTCCAGACCTTTATTCATAAGGGTTGCCGAATCAATTGTTATTTTTGCTCCCATTTCCCAGTTGGGATGTTTGAGTGCTTGTGTTTTTGTCGCTTTCGCAAGAAATTCGCGGGTTTTCCCACGAAAAGGTCCTCCTGATGCAGTTAGAAAAATCTTTTCAATAGAATCAGATTCTCCCACAAGACACTGAAAAATTGCTGAGTGTTCAGAATCTACGGGTATGATCGGAACATTTCTATTTCTAGCCATTTTTGTGATCATCTCTCCTGCTACAACAAGAGTCTCCTTATTTGCAAGAGCAATTGCCTTGCCTGCCTGTATCGCATTAATTACGGGCATCAGTCCGGAATATCCTACCATTGCGGCAAGCACAATATCGATCGACTCCATGCTCACTATCTGGTTCAGTGCATCACTTCCTGCGTAAACCTTGATCGGATGATTTTTCAAAGCTTCAGAAAGCACTGAATACTTACTTTCATTAGCAATGACTACTGCATTTGGTTGAAAAGTTGCTGCCTGCTCAATTAAAAGCTGAACATTATTATAAGCTGTCAATACCTCCACTTCAAAGAGATCACTATAGTTGCCTATAACTTCCAGTGATTGGGTTCCTATAGAACCTGTTGAACCCAATATGGCAATTTTCTTCTTCATTGATGCAGGTAAAGTTTGCTTTGCTTTTAAATAAGGAATTATATGGGCCGGGATTCCTGACTACTCGATTCTATTATCAAGTTTATTGCCCGGGAAGTTTTATCAATTACGACCAACTAATCCTTCTAAAAGAGTATATGACTCTCCGGATTGAGTGGTGACCCGTTTTGCCAAAGCTCGAAATGAAGATGTGGTCCGGTTGTTAGCTCACCCGAATTTCCAACTATTGCAATTGCCTCACCTGCGTTAACATACTCACCTACCCGTTTTAGCAGTTCGGCATTGTGCTTGTAAAGTGACAGATAATTATTTTCATGCTGGATCTGTATTACGTATCCTGTTTCAAGAGTCCAGTTTGCAAATGTTACTGTACCATCCATTACGGCCAGAACAGGCTGGTCGATTTCAGTTACCATATCAACACCATAATGATTCTGCTCCGGGTTAAACCTGTTAATTATCAGCCCCTTTGTTGGTGGAAGAAAGTGCGGGGCAGCCGGATTACCTGTAAGCAACCTATGTTCAGGAGGATTAAGGTTGAACTGTTCCTCTCCCTCAATCTGTGCACGCAGCAGAGAATCCTGCCTCGACCTGGTGAACCTGATATCGTCAATTCTGATGTTGGAATCTGATGCGTACTCAATGGACCTTGGTTCACGCCCAGCTATAATGTCTCTGAAATTATTCATGAACTGCTCCCTGATCCTTAGTTCGTTTTCAAGGGAATCAAGTAAAATAGCATTAATGATAAGATCCCTTCTCAGACTGCCATCCGGGTATCCTGGAATATACTCCCTTATGGGCGTGAATGCTATTAACACCGTAACCAGGGCAATAAGGAGGATTGTGGATGTCCCGACTATGGAAAAGACATTCAGCTTTGTAAGCCGGACAGATATAACTTCTTCAAAGGTCTGATCATTTAATATAACCAAACGGTATTTGTGTTTTAAGCGTTTAAAAAAACTCTTACTATTTTTTTCATTCGCCATTTTGCAAGCTTATTTTTATAATATTACGCAAAGATAATAAGATTAATTGTATACCTTTTGCAACCTGTCCAAATAATAGTTCTTTATGGTCCGGGACCTGGAGTACCAGGACAAACAAATAACAGGAAAAAGAAGAGAATATTTTCCGGGCAGAGAGATTAATCCGCTAAAATTTCAGAAAAATTTTGCGATTGTCCAAACTTGCATTACTTTTGCAAGCAAATATTGCGGGGTGGAGCAGTGGTAGCTCGTTGGGCTCATAACCCAAAGGTCACAGGTTCGAGTCCTGTCCCCGCTACTAAAACCCTCTTGTAGTAAGGAGGGTTTTTTATTAGCTATTCCAGTTCCTTTCTTATCTTTTCTGCAATATCTGCCAGCTCCTCGTTTGTCAGCTTAAGCTTAGGTCGGGCAAAATTAATATCGTCAATGTGGTTGATTGGTATAAGGTGTATATGAGCATGCGGAACTTCGAGCCCAAGGACCGCTATTCCAATACGTTTACAAGGAATAACCTTTTCTATTGCCCTGGCAACCCGCTTGGAAAAAACATGCATTCCTGCAAGCATGCCGTCATCAATATCAAAGATATAGTCTACCTCCTTTTTCGGGATTACAAGTGTGTGCCCTTTAGCAAGAGGATTAATATCAAGAAAAGCATAATAATTGTCATCCTCCGCAATCTTGTGGGAGGGAACCTCTCCTTTGACAATTCTGCTAAACAGTCCGGCCATAATAAATATCTGTTTTATCTTGAAATTCCAATTATTTCAAGATTGATTATCCCTGAAGGAACCGTAATCTCAACCTGGTCTCCTACTTTCTTACCAAGCAGACCTTTGGCAATAGGTGTATTGACCGAAATTTTACCGGCCTTAATATCAGCCTCTGTTTCAGAAACTATAAAATACTCCATAATTGAGTTGGTAGCCTTGTTGCGGATCTTTACCCTGTTAAGAATCTGAACACGACTGATATCAATCATTGATTCATCAAGTATCCTTGAATTCGCCAGTGAATCTTCCAGCCTTGAAATTTTCATTTCCAGCATAGCCTGGGCTTCTTTGGCTGCCTCATATTCAGCATTTTCAGAAAGGTCCCCTTTATCGCGGGCCTCAGCTATCTGTCTTGAAATCTCAGGGCGCTGAACGCCCTTTAAGTTGTCAAGCTCAGCCTTGAGTTTCTTTAAACCTTCTTCCGTTAAATAAGAAACTTTACTCATGATCAATCTTGTTTATTATTAAAATAAAAAAGAATTCCGGTAACCCGGAACTCTTTCCTGGGCAAATATACAAATTTTTAATTATCCAAATCCATAAAACGGCGATTATCAAAAACATTCATCTGCACAAACCATCCTTGTAAATGCATTTAACAATGTGTTAAAATTTTTTGTTACAGATACTCTGTTTCTCAATTCTGATGTACCACCCATATTGCAAAAACAAGCATGTATGTGTTACTAAGTAACATGGGTGCTTCACTAATGAATCTTGCCTTGCTATTAATAAATACTAAATTTTATTTAAAGCGTAACCGGGGAATAAATCTTATAAAATCATGGATGCTGAAAGTCAGTATTCCTGAAAAGCTCTTCGTTCAATTATTACTGAATAAATAACAGCTTTTTTCAGGTCAAATGGAATACCCTCATCACTAGCCGTCCCGATCCCGTATGCGTCTTCCTCCAAACGACCTTCAAACTCGGCAATTGGGTTATTTTCTGCTGCTTCCCTGATAACGGCATCTGCATCAATGACCATATCCCTTGCATCACTTTCAGACATCCAGGGTGTTGATTGTGCCGTATCACCTCCATCTCCCACTGTCATTGTAGCAGGCTGAATTTCAGGTTCGTACTCTTCGTCTTCCTCATCCCTGAATAATTCAGAAAAAGGATCACCTGACTGAGGCTCCTCATCAGGGAGTGGTTGAGCAGGCTTCTTCTTTCTCAGACTCAATACCAGGATTACAATTGTAATAAAGAGATATATAAAACTTTCCAAAAAACCTTCCATATCCAATTTGATTTTTACTGAACCATACACTGAATTAATAGACACAAGGTAATTATAAAAAACAAAAAACCCGTAACAAAATAATGTAATATCACATCAGATAAACAAAATTTGACCTAAAGGTCGATTTTGCATGCTGTGGTCAGTGCGTTTTACAACTTTATTTAGATGCAAAATTCATGTAGGTTTCCTCTGTAAAAAAGTCAAAATTTTGTATTCAAAAAGAACATAATCTTGACTTACAGAAGGAACCGCTGCGCTTTAACAATAAATTTTTTCATCTTGACATTGTGTAATTTAAGCTGAAAAAATTAAATGTATATTTGTAAAAATTTACTTGTTCTTATTATCAATGTCAAACAATTCAAAGTTAAGAAAAATATTTATCATATCATTTATCCTGATAACTTTTATGGGATGTGATGATTATGACGACTGGATACCGAATGTCCGGGTTAATAAAACTATATCACTGACTCTGCTGGCCAATGTTGGTATTCTGGAGTCATGGATAATTCCTGAAGAAGGTGTTAATGGCATTCTGATATTCCGGTTGGGAGACAGGGAGTTTAATGCCTACGACAGAACCTGCTCATACAGGCCTTCAGAAAACTGCATAGTTGAACCTGTTGATGAAGAATTTTATGCCGCATGTCCCTGTTGCGGATCGGAATTCGATCTGATCTACGACGGAATAAGAAAAGGGCCGGCAAACCGTCCGCTGAAAAAATACCAGACCTCAGTTTCTGAAGCCTATCTGCATATTTATAATTAAGGGGAAATAATATAATTCCCTCCTTTTTTCATTTTTCTGTGTGTAATCCAGGCTGAAAAAATTTAATGTATATTTGCATTATTTTAAATCATTCTAAATATGCTTTGTGTAACACATTCATCTACTGATCCATACTTCAACCTGGCTGCCGAAGAATATGTTCTCAAGAATTTTACGGATGACTGTTTCATGCTGTGGCGTAATGATAATACCATTGTCGTTGGCAAACATCAGAATACCCTTGCTGAAGTAAATCTTGATTATATTAAAGAAAAAAAAATTAGTGTTGTACGCCGGCTCTCCGGTGGTGGTGCAGTATTTCATGATCTGGGAAATCTCAATTTTACATTCATCATGAATGGCCATGAAGGACACCTGGTTGACTTCAGGAAATACACCCTGCCTGTTATAGAAGTGTTGAAGAATCTATCGGTCGACGCCGAATTCCAGGGCAGGAATGATCTGACTATAAACGGAAAAAAGTTTTCCGGTAATGCTGAGCATGTATATAAAAAAAGGGTTCTCCACCACGGGACACTTCTGTTTTCGTCACTAATGGAAGATCTGCATCTCGCCCTGAGAGTAAACCCCCTAAAATACAAGAGCAAAGCAGTAAAAAGTATACGTAGCCGGGTAACCAATATAAAAGATCATCTCCAGCAGGATATGGATGTGATTCAGTTCAGGGATATGATTCTTGATCATATTATGGATATATACCCCGATTCCAAAGCCTACACGTTTAGCGATGAAGACATCAGAAATATCAATAACCTAAGAGAAGAGAAGTACCTCACCTGGGAATGGAACTTCGGATATTCTCCAAAATACAACTTCGAAAAGTCTTTTATAACTAACGGAGGCTTTATACAGGTTCATCTTAATGTCTCAGGAGGGGTAATTCAATCTGCAAAAATATATGGAGACTTCTTCAACAAGCTGGATATTTCGGTCGTTGAAGAAATTCTAAATGGATCAAGACATGACCGGGAAGAACTTCTTGATAAGTTTGAGTCAATCCGGTTCTCCGACTACTTCCATAACATTACCGCAGAAGAATTTACAGACGGGATGTTTTGAATTACCGCGGTCCGAAAATCTCTGACTCATCTATAAATCCATCGGCGATGACCGTCATCCTGATATTTTCAGGATGTACAGAAATCATTGAAGAGAGCTGAATTGAAGGAACCATTACTACACCATTGTTAACAGATAACTGGGTATTAGCAATAGGTTCACCCTTTGCCAGGGAGAGGGCTGTTGATGCAGCAACCGTTGCAAGAGTCTCAATATACTTGTAAACAGTCATTGTCTGCATGCCGTTCACAATTCGCTGACAAGCTTCAATTTCAGCATCCTGTCCGGAGAGTAATACTTTTCCCGCCAGGTTGTGCTTCTCAAGAGCCCTGAATGCCCCATCAGCCAGGTTGTCATTTGAAGCAACAATTGCGTCAAGTCGATCAGGATTCTCCTCCAGATAGGTGTCGATGATTCTGTAAGCCTCCTCACTGCTCCATTCTCTGACATACTGATCAACTATGAGAGATATCCTGCCACTTTCTATAAATGGCATCAGAACATGCATATGGCCGAGACGAAGCAGAGTTGAATTATTATCCCCTGAATCACCTCCCAGCAGTGCATAATATCCTTCCGGTTTAATCCGGGTAAGATATTCAGCCTGCATTTCTCCAACCCTCATATTATCAAACGAGATGTAGAAGTCCAGATCGCAATCGTTTACAATACGGTCATA